>DATHPT010000311.1:0-4271 GCA_035483615.1 Solirubrobacteraceae bacterium
CGTGGAATTCTCGCGATGGATAACCCCGGCGGAGGTGACGGTGCGCTTCGACACTCGCTTCTTCCTAGCGGAGCTGCCCGCCGGACAGCAGCCGGCAGTGGATGGCGAGGAGTGCGTCGAGGAAGGCTGGTTCACTCCGCAGGGGGCTCTGGAGGCATATGGACGGGAGGAGATCGCGCTCGTGTTCCCCACGATCAAGCACCTGGAACAGCTCGGCGCGTTCTCGAGTGTGGCCGAGCTGTTGAGCTATGCGGGCGGACGCGAGGTGCTGCCCGTGCAGCCGAAGATCTGGTTCGACGGCGAGGTTGCGCGGGTGCTGTTGCCGGGCGAGCCGGGGTACGCCTGAGAGCCTGCTCCTCAGGGCAGCAGCATGCCGTCGACGACGTGGGTGACGGCGTTGATCAGAGCCAGGTGGGTGAAGGCCTGTGGGTAATTGCCCAGGTGACGACCGCTTGAGGCATCCAGCTCCTCTGCGTAGAGACCGAGCTCGGAGGAATACCCCAGCAGACGCTCGCACAGGTGCCGCCCTTGCAGGTCCTCACCGATCTCAGAGAGCGCCGAGACGAGCCAGAACGAGCAGATCAGGAAGGTTCCCTCCTCCCCGCTCTGCCCGTCGTCGGTCTCGTCGGTGCGGTAGCGCAGCACGAGGCCGTTGACGGCCAGCTCGTCGCGGATCGCCATCACCGTCGCCCTCACCCGCTCGTCGTCCGGCGGCAGGAAGCGCATCAGCACGATCAGCAGGTTGGACGCGTCGAGCGCGTCGGTGTCGTAATGCTGGCGGAAGACACCGCGCTCATCGAGGCCCTTCTCGAGGATGTCCTGCTTGATCTCATCCGCCGTCTGCTGCCAGCGCTCGGCCAGTTGCTCCTCGCCGCGCCGTTCTGCCAGGCGGGCCCCGCGGTCGGTGGCGACCCAGCACATCAGCTTGGAGGAGACGTAGTGGCGCGGCTCGCCGCGCGCCTCCCAGATCCCCTGGTCCGGCTCTCGCCACACCCGCACCGCGCATTCGACCTGATCGGCGAGCACAGGCCACAGGCGCTCTGGGATGTGATCGCGCTGCTTGGCGTGCAGGTAGACGGAGTCGAGCACGGCGCCGTAGAGATCATTCTGGCGCTGGTCATAGGCGCCGTTGCCGACTCGCACGGGGAGCGCGCCCTCATAGCCCTTGAGGTGGTCGAGCGTGGACTCGTGCAGATCCTTCTGGCCCTTGATCCCGTACATGATCTGAAGCGAGCCGTCCTCGTTGCGCTCCATGTCGGCCACGAACTGGATGAAATCGTCCGCCTCCCAGTCGAGCCCGAGCGCGTGCAGCGCCCACAGAGTGAAGGAGGCGTCGCGCATCCAGCAATAGCGGTAGTCCCAGTTGCGCGATCCTTTGGGGGTCTCGGGGAGCGAGGTCGTGGGCGCGGCGACGAGCGCACCGGTGGGCATGAAGGTGAGGCCCTTCAGGGTGAGCGCCGAGCGTTGCAGGTGCGCGCGCCAGGGGTGATCGGGATAGTTGCCTTCGGCGAGCCATGAGCGCCAGAAGTGGTTTGTGCGGTCGATGTAGGCCTCCGCCTGCTCGGCCGTGCGGGGGCCTCTCAGTTCCTTGGTCCAGGAGATCGCGCAGAAGCGCTTCTCGCCCTCGGTCATCGTGTGACGCGAGTGGGCTCGGTTGCCCTCGATGCCCATGTGGGTGTCGCTGAACAGCCGGAAGGCGGTCACTCCGTCGGTCGCGTCGAGCCCGTGCCCGTGCTCGTCTTCGACGTGGCTCCAGATGGCGGGGGTGGTTCCGTAGTCGAGCATCGGCTCGCACAGCATCTCGACCTGGACCTGGCCCTGGATGCATTCGACGAGTCGCACCAGCAAATGGTCGGCGTCGAAGTCGGTGGGCGGACGTGTATGGCTGGTGTTGCGGTCCTCGTCGTGCCAGTCGCTGATCGTGAGCGCGTCCACGACACGCAACCAGCCCTGTGGCGTCATCCAGGTTGTCTCGATCACGTTCGTGCCGGGCAGGTAGCGCCGGCCCACTGGCACATACATGCCATATGGACCGACTCTGAAGCTGCCCGATCCGCGGTCAAGAATCGCGGCGAACACCGATGCGGAGTCGAAGTGCGGCAGGCACATCCACTCGATCGAACCGTCAGAGGCCAGCAGCGCGCCGGTGTGGCAATCCGAGAGAAATCCGTAGTCGGCGATCGGGGGAAACGGGGAGTCCAGCGGCGAGGGCTTGGTGGTCGACCCGACGGGCTGCCCGGAGTTCGGCGTGGTTCCCACCAGCTTCGACCGAGGAGCGCTCATCGCGTGGCAAACGGTAGCGGTAGTCGCCCTTCTTCGGCGAGCTTGTCCAGGTGGGCGGCGAGCGTCACCGCCGCGAGCGGGCGCAACTGCTCAGGGACATCTGACCAGGCGGCGTCGAGCAGTTCCTCGGTGGAGCGGCGACATTCGGCGATCGCCGCCAGCAGCCGGCGCTCGCGATCGAGGCGGTGCTCTATGTATGCGGAAAAGCGCTCCCGAGGCGTCCAGATCGGTGGGCCATGACCGGGACAGACGACCTCTGGGTCGCGCTCTCGCAAGCGTGCCAGCGCGTCGAGATAACCCTTCAGCGCGCCCGGGTCGGGGGCTATGAAGACACTGCCCTCACCGAGCACGGCGTCGCCCGCGAAACACACACCGTCCATGAGCAGGGCGTAGTGGTCAGGGGCGTGACCGGGGGCGTAGAGCGCTTCGAAGGGACCGAAGCGCAAACCGTCTCTCAGCTTGATCTCGCTGGTGCCACGCCCGGCCGCCAGCGGGGCCGGAAAGCGCTCCCTCAGGGCGGCGACCGACTCTGAATGGTCGATGTGATCGTGGGTCAGCGCGATTCCTCCAAGTCCGCCGCGCTCAACGATCGCCGCCGCAAGAGCCTGCTGGTGCTCGGCGAGCATTGGTCCCGGGTCGACCACCCACGCTGGATCGCGTCCCACCACCCAGCTGTTGGTGCCCGACATCGTGAGCGGACCGGGATTGTCGGCACGCAGACGCAGCACACCCATGGACCGCAGGCGTTCGGCATCGGAGGCAGCGACGCTCATTGCGGCGACGTTACCTGAGGACCCCCGGGAAGCAAGCTTTGCGCTCTCGAGCATTCGACCGCTACTTGCGAGTGTTACATCTGTTTCAAAGGACAGGCACCACCAAGGAGAGATGACAATGGTCAGATCCAAGCACGCCAACCTGAAGGTTTTGCAGAGCAGCGCCGCAAGAGTGCGGGCAGGGGACCATCGACGAGCCGGTGGCAAGTGGCGTCCGCGAACGCTGGGCATCACATCGATCTTGGCCTGCCTGGCAATGGCTGTGGTGGGATTGCCAGCGGTCGCGCAGGCGGCGCCCAGAGTCTCTGTAAAGGCGAAGATCCTGCCGGTGCCGATCAATCCGGCGTCCTCGAAAAGCCGGACCTATCCTAAAACCGGCAACATCCTCGGAGCGGGCGCTTCGGTGGAAACACAGTTCACGATCAGCGGCACCGAATATGGCGGATTTCCCTCGCCGTTGACGGGAGTCCTCGTGTACCTGCCCGCCGGTACGAAGCTGCACCCTCAGGGATTCGCGACATGCTCCAACGCGATCCTGGAAAGCCATGAAGTGCAGAAGTGCCCGAAGCGGTCGATCGCCAGCCCCAAGGGGGAAGTGCTCGGCGTGGTCAGCTTCGGCAGCTCGCGTGTTCAGGAGAAAGCGAGCGTGCAAGCGTTCTTTGCCCCTGGCAACAAATTGGCGTTCTTCACGGAAGGCACATCGCCGGCGTCGCTGGAAATCCTGTCAACCGGCAGCTTCTCCGGGGCCGCCAGCCCGTTCTCTCAAAAGCTGACGGCAGCAGTGCCACTCGTGCTGACGGTGCCTGAAGCGCCATACGCCTCGGTGCTGTCGATCAAGATCAAGGTCGGCGCCGCGTTCCTGCAGGGCAAAAAACTTATCTCCTACGGGACGGTTCCCAAGAAGTGCCCGAAGGGCGGCTTCCCGGCCAAGACAGAACTGAAGTTCCTGAGCGGGGAAACCTCGACGGCCAGCATCAAGGTTCCCTGTCCCAAGAAGTAGCAACCGCCCACCCGGGAAGCGGGGAAGAGGACGAGCGCGCACAACTGCTCGCCGCCGGTCAGGCTTGGGGACCTGCCGGCGGCGAGTTGGATGCGCGATGCCTCCCCGATGCCTCCCCAGCACCGAGAGTGACGCGCCGTGCCTCCCGAGCGCCGCGAGGACACCCGGGAGGCAGTACCAGGGGAGGCGCTCCCTAGTAGCGGAGATCGCGGTCG
>DATHPT010000312.1:0-17120 GCA_035483615.1 Solirubrobacteraceae bacterium
GCCGGGAAGCCCTCCGCGGCTGAACGTGTCGGCGGTTCATGTCTCGGGGACAGGCGGCGAAGCCGAAGCCACCGGTACCGTGACGAACCGCTCGAGCGTGGCACAGCAGCACCTAGTGGTCTATGCGGTGGCACGCAAGGGCTCGCGAATCGTGGCCGCCGGACGGGCGGTGCTACCGGAAGCGTCTCCCGGGGTTGGGGTTCCCTTTCAGGTGTATTTCGTGGGGAATCCGAGCGGCGCTCGCGTCCAGACGAGTGCGCCGCCCACGAGCTTCTAGGCCACGAGCTGCGCTTCTGAGACAGGGCCAGAGGTCACGGCGGCCCAGGGCGAGGAGGTCACGCGACTCCTTGAGGCGCAATTGCAACTCCTTAGGTCTGCTGCCTCAGTGGCGTTTGCCGCGTTTGAGCATGATCCCCTCGACCACGTGGGCGACCGTCTCACACGCGTCGACCGCTGCCTCCAGCGACTCGAAGATGTCCTTCCAGCGGATCACGACCATCGGGTCGGCGCCGCCCGCGAACAGCGAGGCGACGCCGTCACGCAGCAGTCGATCGCCCTCGTTCTCGAGGCGATGGATCTCGACGAGATGGGGCCCGGGCTCAGCTCCCGCCCCAAGTCGCTCGAGCGCCTTGACGATCTGCTCGTCGGCGCCGATGAGCACGTCGGCAAGCTCCACGGCCTGCTCCATCGGCGCTTCAACCCCGTAGAGGTGGAGCAGCGCGGCGGTTTGCTCGGTGTGATCGAGCACGTCGTCGAGAGCGGTGGCGAGCGCATAGCCGTCGCCCGCGTCGAATGGCAGGCGCAGACGCCGTCCCCCGCCGTTGAGCCGGTGGATGATGTCGTGGGTGATGCGATCGCCCTCCTGCTCGAAGGACTTCAGTTCGTCGGCGAGCCCGGAGCGCTCGGGCAGCTCGGCCAGCTGCTCGCGCAGCAGCAGCCCCGAACGCAGGATGTTGCTGCCAGCGTTTTCCACGAGCGTGACCAGGATCGGGTCGGCTGAACGGCGCAAAAGGCCCATCCGACAAGGGTATGGGCAGGGCCGAGCCGATGTCGTGCGCTTCACGACTTCTTCACGAGTCGATCACGAGTTTGCAACGCCTTTACAAGCCTCTCCACGGCACGCTACGCAGCGGTGGCCGTGCAACCTGACAGCACCAGCACCCTGCATGCCGGCGAGCTTGAGATCAGGCTCGGCGAGGGTCTTGTGCTGGCCACCGGTCGAGCGCTGACGCTCTCGGTGCGTGAGTTCGAGTTGCTTGTGGCCCTCGCGCGGCGGGCCGGGGCAATCGTGACTCGCGAGGAGCTTTACGGGGCCGTGTGGGGAGGCGAGTTGCGCGCCGGGGACCGCTCGGTGGATGTATATGTGAGCAAGCTGCGCGGCAAGCTGGAGCAGGCGATGCCCGACCGGCGCTTCATCCATACGCATCCTGGGTTCGGCTATCGCTTCCAGCCGCAGCCCTGGGGTCAGCCGGCCGAGCTTTCACGAGATGTTCACAACGGACGGCCAGTCGATTGAAGAGACTGAACGAGCACTGAGCCGGCGCGGGGTCCTACATGCCCCTTCTCGGCGGCCAAAAATCCAGTCAGAGGAGAAGTTGTGAACAAGAACAAGATCGGCGCGCTCGCGAGTTGCGCGCTGCTCGCGCTGAGCATCGGCGCGTGTGGCAAATCCAGCTCCAGTAGCTCGACCGGCTCGACGTCCGCGACCATCTCCGGCGCCGGCTCGACGTTCGCCGCCCCGGTCTACCAGCAGTGGGGCTCGGGCATCTCGGGCCTGACCGTCAACTACCAGGCCGTCGGCTCCGGTGCGGGAATCACGGCGCTCGAGGGCAAGACCGTCGACTTCGGCGCCAGCGACCCGCCACTGAAGCCCGAAGACTTCTCGGCTCTTGAAAAGGTCGGTCCCGTCCAGCAGATCCCGATGTTCCTGGGCGCGATCACCGTCTCCTACAACCTGCCGGGCGTGCAGAGCGGCCTGAAGCTCGACGGCACGACGATCGCCGACATCTTCCTCGGCAAGGTCAAGACCTGGGACGACGCCGAGATCAAGGCGCTGAACCCCGGGATATCGCTGCCGAGCACCCCGATCACCGTGATCCACCGCTCTGACTCATCTGGCACGACCTCCGGCTTCACCGGCTTCCTGGCCTCGGTTGACCCCGAATGGAAGAGCAAGGTCGGCGAAGGCAAGGACGTGCAGTGGCCGACGGGGACCGGCGCGAAGGGCAACGCGGGCGTCGCCGGCGCGGTCCAGCAGACGACCGGCGCGGTCGGCTACGTGGAGCAGGCGTATGCGCTGCAGCACAAATTCACCTATGCCAGCGTGAAGAACGCCGCGGGCAAGTACGTCGAACCGACGCTCGCCTCCACCAGTGCGGCCGCCGAAGGGGTGGAAGTCCCGGCGAACCTCGGGATCAAGATCAAGAACCCCTCCTCGCCGGCTGCCTACCCGATCACCTCGCAGACATTCGTGGTGGTCTACAAGGACATGTGCAAGGCCGGCGTGCCCGGCGGCGAAGCGGCTGCCAAGGGCGTCGTGTCGTTCCTGAACTACGGCCTCGGCTCGGGCCAGAGCGTCCTCGGTCAGGCCGACTATGCAGCGCTGCCGGAAGCGATCCTGAGCAAGTCCAAGGAAGCTGTCACCGCGCTGCAGTGCAACGGAGCCCCGATCTCGGGCTGACGGTGAATTACGCTCGCCACCCCAATAGAGTCACCTTCACCATGGATGCAGCGGTGGAGATGACACCGGGCCACGCGTCGCGTGGCCCGGGGGTCGGCGGCTAGGAACCAGATGGAGAGCGCATCCCTGACCGGTGGAGGTCACGCGTCGCTCGAGCGCTCGCAGCTTGCGCGGCTCCCGGATCGGGCGCTGCGCTATGGGCTGACGGCGCTGGCGGCGTCGATCCTCGCGCTGATCGTCTACTTCTTCGTCAAGCTCGTCGGCGAAGCGGGCCCCGCGTTCAGCAAGTTCGGCGTGCTCGGCTTCACGTTCGACAACAACTGGAACGTAAGCGCCAACGAATTCGGAGCGCTGCCGCTGCTGGTCGGAACGCTCATCACCTCGGGCCTTGCGCTCTTGATCGGCGTGCCGGTCGCGGTGGCCACCGCTCTGTATGTGACCGAGCTGTGCCCGCTGCGCATCCGCGGGCCGGTGACCGTGCTGATCGAGCTGCTGGCGGCGGTGCCCTCGGTGGTGTACGGCCTCTGGGGGATCTTCTTCCTCGCGCCGAAGCTGCAACCGGCCGAGCAGTGGGTGGCTGACCGCCTGTCGTTCGTGCCGTTCATCGGCGGCGGCGTGGTGACGATCCCCAACTACTTCATCACGGGCCTGGTGCTGGCGATCATGATCCTGCCGATCGTGAGCTCGATCTCACGCGAGGTGATGAGCACCGTGCCCTCGGACCACAAGGAGGCGGCGCTCGGGCTCGGGGCCACCCGCTGGGAGATGATCCGCACGGCGGTGCTGCCCTACTGTCGCAGCGGGATCACAGGCGCGGCGATGCTCGGCCTCGGCCGGGCGATCGGGGAGACGATCGCGGTCACGATCCTCGTGGGCGACGCGCCCGTGCTCGGCGGTCACCTGTTCGGGCAGGGCTACAGCCTTGCCGCGGCGATCGCCAACGAGTTCGGCGAGGCTCAGGGGCTGCACCGCTCGGCGCTGTTCGCGGCTGGTCTCGTGCTGTTCGTGCTGACGCTGCTTGTCAACGTGATCGCACGGCTGCTCGTGATGAGGGCTTCGCGCACGGGCACGCCAAAGCGCAGCGCGGGCACTTCCGGTGAGACCGACGCGCTGGCGGGAGCGGCGGCGGGCGCATGAGCACGAACGCCCAGATGCTCGAGCGCTTCTCGGTCAGCCCGGGTCGCCGGCGCAAGGACCGGATTGCGCGCAACTCGATCATGCTCGCCACCGCGATCGCACTGGTGCCGCTTGCGCTGATCATCTACTACCTGTTGAGCAAGGGCCTCGGCTCCTGGAGCGTCGACTTCTTCACGACCGATCCGACCGGCAACACCTTCTTCGCAAGCTCGTCGATCGGCGGGATCAAGAGTGCAATCCTCGGAACGATCGAGATCGTGGCGCTCGCCTCGGCGTTGGCGGTGCCGCTTGGCCTCGGTGTGGCGGTGTGGCTGGTGGAGTACGGGAAGAGCAGTCGCTTCGCTCAGACCGTGCGCTTCTTCGTAGACGTGCTCACGGGCGTGCCTTCGATCATGTTCGGCCTTTTCATATACATCGCCCTGATTGTGGGCACCGGCAGCTCCTACGCTGCCTATAAGGGAGCGTTTGCGCTTGCGCTGCTGATGCTGCCGGTGGTGACACGCTCGGCCGAGGTGGTGCTGCTGCTGGTGCCGGGCTCGCTGCGAGAGTCCGCTCTGGCCCTTGGAGCGCCGCGCTGGAAGGTGATCTTCAGGATCGTGCTGCCGACCGCGGCGCCGGGGCTCGTCACGGGCGTGCTGCTGGCCGTGGCGCGCGCCGCCGGAGAGACCGCTCCGCTGCTGTTCACGGCCGGAGCGACGCTGAAGACGAACTTCAATCTCAGCGGTTTCATGAACTCGCTGCCGATGCAGATTTACACAGACGTCACATCTCCGACCACCGCCGTGGTAAACCGTGCATGGGGAGCGGCCCTGACGCTTGTCGTCATGATCCTGCTGCTCAATCTGGTTGCACGCCTCCTCGCTCGAAGGAGCAGCCTAGGATGAACTCTGACGAACCGCCGACGCAGATGCTCGATCCCCGCCAAAGCCAAACTCCCAAGCCTTCTCAGGTCAGTCCCGCCGCCGGCGCTCATTCGCGCGCGAACGTGCGCGATGGGCTCGCTGTGAAGCTTGAGAAACTGCGAGCCTTCTACGGCGTCGCCGAGCAGGTCAAGGGCATCGACCTGGACTTCCACGCCAACGAGGTGACGGCGATCATCGGCCCTTCGGGCTGCGGCAAGTCGACGATGGTGCGTTGCATCAACCGCATGCACGAGGAGGTGCCCGGAGCCCGCGCCGAGGGTAAGGTGCTGCTCGACGACTTCGACATCTATGACCCGTCGGTCGACGTTGTGGCGGTCCGGCGGGCGATCGGAATGGTCTTCCAGAAGCCCAACCCGTTCCCGACCATGTCGGTGTTCGACAACGTGGCCGCGGGGCTGCGTCTCGCTTCGCGGGGGCGCGGGGATCTGCAGCACAAGGTCGAGACAGCGCTGCGCGGGGCCGGGCTGTGGGAGGAGGTCAAGGACCGGCTGTCCGAGCCGGGCGCGGGCCTCTCCGGCGGCCAGCAGCAGCGCCTGTGCATCGCTCGCTCGCTGGCGGTTGAGCCCGAGGTGATTCTGATGGACGAGCCCTGCTCGGCGCTCGACCCGATCGCGACCTTGAAGATCGAGGAGCTGATCGATCAGCTCAAGCTGCGGGTGACGATCGTGATCGTCACTCACAACATGCAGCAGGCCGCGCGTGTGGCTGACCGCACAGCGTTCATGCTCAGTGGAGAGCTCGTGGAGGTCGGCCCGACCCAGCAGATCTTCACCAATCCAAGCGACTCCAGAACCGAAGAATATGTCACCGGAAAGTTCGGCTAGAGCGCAGATGGAACAGGCGCCACCGCTCACACCTCAACAGGGCAGACAGCACTTCCAGCAGCAACTGCACACGCTCGAGACGAGCGCGCTGGGCGGCCTGGATCTGGTGCTCGAACAGCTCGACCGCACGCTTGAGGCGCTGGCCCATCAGGACGTCGAGCTGGCGCAGATGGTGATCGCCGACGACGATCGCGTCGACGGTCGCTACCTGGAGGTCCACCAGGGAATTCTCTCGCTGCTCGCCACCCAGGCCCCGGTCGCGGGCGATCTGCGGCTGGTGGCGGCACTCCTGCACGTGATCGTGCACGTCGAGCGGATGGGCGATCAGTGCGTGAACATCTCCAAGCTGATCCCGCTGTCGGGCTACGAGCCGCCGGTGCGACCCGAGGTGCTTGAGATGATCCTGAAGATGGGCGCGTACGCTCGCTCGGAGATCGTCCAGTGCAAGGCCGCCTTCTCCGGACGCGACGTAGGTCTCGCCGAAGATCTCGCTCGTCAGGATCGCGAGATCAACCGCCTGAACCGCCAGATCTTCCGCACAGCCCTTGAGATCGGCGACGATCCTGATACGCGTGAGTGGGCGATGCACATGATTCTCGTGGCGCGTGCGCTCGAGCGCATCGGCGACAACGCGGTGGATGTGGGCGAGCAGGTCGCGTTCGTGGTGACCGGCCTGTTCCGCGAGTTCTCAGACCAGTCGAACCCGCTCGGCGCCTGAGGAGTGACCCGTTGGGCCTCCCTGGCGAGGCCCGCAAACAGCGCTATCGCTTGTGAACATCCTGTGACTATCGTCTGCGGTCGGTACTTTTTGTGTCTGAAGCGCCTATACACTGCGGGCAGATGACGGCGGGGATCCTCTCCAAGGATGAAGGGGTCACTTCGGGCGCAGGGGCCACGGCTTCGCTGCGCATCGCGGTGCTCGACCGCGACAGCGGGTTCATCCAGGTTCTGGGCAAGCGCATGGACCGCCTCGGCTGGGAGCACCGTGTGCTCGCAAGCCCGGTTCCGACCGACGCGATCGCCTCGATGCGCCTCAGCGCGCTCGTGGTGGATCTGGCTGTGCTCGGACCGCAGGCGTGGGAATGGCTCGAGCGCCTGTGCGGAGCGCTGCCGGAGCTCGGGATCGTGGTCTGCACCGGGCCCTCCACCGTGGCCCAGCGGGTGCGTGGGCTGCGACTGGGAGCCGATGACTGGATCACCAAGCCCTGTCATCCCGAGGAGGTGATCGCGCGTGTGCAAGGGCTCGTGAGGCGACGTCGCCGTGCGACCGCGCGCACCGAGTCAAAGCCGGTGTCGGCGGGCGAGGTGGAGATCCGCTCCGATCGCTTCCAGGCGTTCGTGGCCGGGCGCAGCCTGGAGCTGACACGACGCGAGTTCGAGCTGATCGAGCTGCTGGCAAGCGGCGAAGGCCGCGTGCTCGAGCGCGAGGAGATCTACTCGCGCCTGTGGGGCTATGCGATGGTTCGCGGCGACCGCTCGGTGGACGTGTTCGTGCGCAAGCTCCGTCAGAAGCTCGAGAAGGCTTCGCCTGAGTGGCGCTACATTCACACCCACTTCGGGATCGGCTATCGGTTCGCCGCCGAGCCGGCCGACAGCGCGTCCCCGGAAAGCGCTCAGAGCCCGATAGCCGGCGACGCCAAGAGCGACGGGACGGCAGCTCGAGGCGCGGGCAGCGACAACGCCAAGGCGCAGGGGCTAGATCTCGGCGACCGCGACGTTCGCAATCAGGGCAAGCTCGGCGGGACGCAGCAGGAGTATGAGCTCAGCGCCTCCGGCGCCTAGCCGCACGACAGCCAGCCCTCCCTTCTTCAGATCTACCCGGGCACCAGTCAGTTCGCCCACCATGCCCGAGAGGTCGGGCTCGTGACCGACGAGCAGCAGCGGCCCGTCGGCGCTCACGCCGTCAAGCAGCTCAAGCGCCTCGCGGGCCTGCACGCCGCTGGCCAGCAGCGGGTGCAGCTCGAGCAGCCCGCGCTGGGACTCGCTCAGCTGCGAAAGCGCCAGCTCTGCCGTTTCGCGAGCGCGCGCCTTGGGGCTGGCGAGGATCGCGCCGAACGCCACTTCCAGCTGCGCAAGCGCAGTGGCAACGACCCGCGCCTGACGTGTGCCACGCTCGGTCAGCTGCCGCTCTGCGTCGGGGCGCGTGCCGTGGGGCTCTGCGTCGGCGTGACGGAGGAGCCAGAGCTGGCGAGCCATAGCCATGGGGTTCTGCGAGCATAGATGACTTGAGTGCCGAGATGAACATCGATCAGCATCAACAACAGCACGAAGGCCAGGCGCCTGAGGGCCACAACCGGCGGCTACGCGATCCGGCTCTGTACATCAACCGCGAGCTCTCGTGGCTGGACTTCAACGAGCGCGTGCTGCAGCTCGCCGAGGACGAGACCACGCCGCTGCTGGAGCGGGTGAAGTTCGCCGCGATCTACACCACCAATCTCGACGAGTACTACATGGTGCGCGTGGCGGGACTGCACGACCAGATCGATGCGGGCGTCGAGAATCCCAGCCAGGATGGGCTCACGCCCTCCGAGACGATCGCCGGGATCCGCGAGCGGGTGCTCGAGCTCGGCACTCGGCTCAGCGGCTGCTTCGAAGGACGCCTGCGGGGAGCGCTCTCCGAGCACGGGATCAACGTGGTCGGCTTCGAAGAGCTTGACGACGAGCAGCGCGCCTACCTGGCCCAGCACTTCCGCCGCGTGATCTTCCCGGCGCTGACCCCGCTTGCGGTGGCTCCCGGCAGGCCGTTCCCCTACATCTCGAACCTGTCGCTCAGCCTGGCTGTGCTGGTGCGCGATCCCGCCGGCGGGGAGACCGTGTTTGCGCGGGTGAAGGTTCCGACCGAGATCCTGCCGCGCTTCGTGACTGTGCGCCAGAGCGGCGAGAGCGCCCCAGTTGGCGCCACGGCCGCCACAGGCGCCGGCACGCCGGCAGGTGGGCCGGCGGGCGGCCCCGGGGCCGCCGGGCCGGCGGGTATCACCCTGGTTGCTCTGGAGGATGTGATCGCCCACCATCTCGACGCGCTGTTCCCGGGCATGGAGATCGTCGACTACGACGTGTTCAGGGTCACCCGCGACGCCGACCTCGAGGTCTCAGACGACGCTGCCGATCTGCTGCAGGCCGTCGAGGACGAGCTGCGCCGCCGCCGTTTCGGAGAGATCGTGCGGGTGGAGATCGGCTCGGACTGCTCGGAGCGTCTGCACGAGGAGCTGGTCGGTTTGCTCGGGGTGCGCGAAGACGAGGTGTATCCGGTCGACGGCCTGCTCGACATGGGCGCCCTGTGGCAGATCGTGAAGCTGCCGGGCATGCCGGAGCTGCGCAACCCGCCATACGCGCCCGTCACCCATCCACGCCTGTTGCGCCACGAGGGCGAGCGCCCGGACGTGTTCGCGGCGATGCGCGAGGGAGACGTGCTCGTGCACCACCCTTACGACTCGTTCGCCACGTCGGTCGAGCGCTTCGTGGAGCAGGCGGTGGCCGACCCGAACGTGCTCGCGATCAAGCAGACCGTGTATCGCACAAGCGATGACTCCCCGCTCGTGCCCGACCTGATCGCCGCCTCCGAGCGAGGCAAGGAGGCAGTCGCGCTGGTGGAGCTCACCGCCAGGTTCGACGAGCGCATGAACATCCACTGGGCCAAGGCTCTGGAGGAGGCGGGGGTGCACGTCGTGTACGGCCAGCCGGCCCTGAAGACTCACGCCAAGTGCGTGCTGGTGGTGCGCAGGGAGGGCGATGGTGTGCGCAACTACGTGCATGTGGGCACCGGCAACTACCACTCGGCGACCGCCCGCCTGTACACCGACTTCGGCCTGTTCACCACCGATGAGCAGATCGGGGCGGACGTGGCCGACATGTTCAACAACCTCACCGGCTACGGCCGTCCGCTGCGCTACCGCAAGGCGCTGATCGCGCCCGCGCATCTGCGCGAGGGCCTGATCGCCGAGATCGACGCGACGATCGCCGCACACTCGTCCGAGTCGCCGGGACGGATCGCGATGAAGATGAACGCGCTCGTCGACGGGCACTGCATCCGCGCTCTGTATCGAGCCTCGATGGCGGGCGTGAAGGTCGATCTGAACGTGCGCGGGATCTGCTGCCTGCGCCCGGGGCTCCCGGAGATCTCAGAGAACATCCGCGTGGTCTCGGTCGTCGGGCGCCTGCTCGAGCACTCACGCGTCTATACCTTCGAGCGTCGCGGCGAGCGCACTGTGTACATCGCCTCAGCCGACCTGATGCCGCGCAACCTCGACCATCGCGTGGAGCTCGCCGCTCCGATCGACTCGCCCGAGCTGCGAGCCGAGCTGATGGACACGCTGGAACGCGCTTTCGCCGACAATCAGAGCTCGTGGCAACTGCATCCGGACGGGGGCTGGCAGCGCCGCTCCCCCGGCCCGGGCGAGCGGCCCCGCAACATGCAGATCGAGCTGATGGAGCTGCACGCGCGCCGAGCCGCCGAGGCGCGCCCGGCTGAGCGCGACACACCTCAGCCCACCCCGCACTAGCCGGCGGCGGCCGGCATCTGCTCGAGCGCGTCGACCCCCAGTCTGCCCGGAGCTAGGCGGCAGCGGCCGGTAGCTGCTCGAGCGCGTCGCGCAACTCGTCGACCGTCTGATAGTCCAGCCCGAGACGATGGTCGTGGCGATGACGCACGACCCCTTGCTCGTCGATCACGATCACCGCGCGCGCGGTCGAGCCGATACCGGGCATGACCGCGCTGTAGGACTTCGCCACGGCCTTGTCGACGTCCGCCAGCAGCGGCACGTTGAGGCCGTGCTTGGCGGTGAACTGCTCATGCGAGGCGAGATCCTGCGAAGAGATCCCGACGACGGTGGCGTTCAGCGAGGCGAAGTCCTCGGCGCGGTCGCGATATGAGCAGAACTGCTTAGTGCACACCATCGTGTTGTCGCCCGGATAGAACAGCAGCACAACCCGCTCACCGCGATGCTCTGAGAGCTTGAAAGGGCCGCTCGTGCCCTGCAATTCGAAATCCGGCGCCTGCTCGCCCACCCGTGGTGTCTTTGCCATCTCCCGCTCCTCACTTGGCTTGGTTGTGCCTCGCGGTCAGGATAACTAACGGCGGTTCGTGGCTAGGTGCGACCAGGCTCGGTGAAGGGATCACACACGATGATCCCTTTATAACAGCGGAAGTCCCGATCGCGGGTGCGCTTCACCCTCGAGGATCTTCCAGAGCGTGTCCTTGTCCTGCAGATCGATCTTCGGCTTGCCCAAGGACCGGCTCAGCCAATGCATCGGCCTTGGCTTCCGAGACAGGGCCTTATTCAATGTGACAGCCAGTCGCTCGGATGCAAGTTGTCCAATGCTCTTGTGCTCTGTGCGAGCGCGCAAGCGCAACCGCTTGAATACTGAGGAGTGGATATCAAGCCTGATCCTCGTCATGGTGCTCGATGCTAGCCATTAACGCTTCCGGCGAAAGCTGCCTGGAAGTCAGAGCGCTGACATACCTACGGTCTCGCGGCCGCCCACGAGCTCCGCGAATGCTAGCGCTTCGCTACAACGTCAGGATGTCGACAGTCCGCCTCCTGCGCCTCGTGGTCGTGCTTGCCACCTGCGCGCTGCTGGGCGCATGCGGGAGCAGTGCGCCGGGCGAGCTATCGATGAGCGCCACCGGTGAGACCACCGTCCCCGGCCCTGCGCGTGTGCCCGCTCCGGCACATGGCTCCAGGTCAGCCCACACCTCAGTCGCGCGTCTGCTCGACTGGCCTGAGTTCGGCCTGAACCAGCAACGCTCGGACACGAGCCCGCTCTCCACGGGCATCGACGCCGCCAACGTCGCCCATCTGCGCCACGTCACCGTCAGCCTGCCCGGAACGATCGACTCCTCCCCCATCTACCTGCATCAGACAAACGTCGCGGGAGCGACACGCAGCGTGGTGGTCGCCACGACGACCTACGGGCGCACGCTCGCACTCGACCCGGACAGCGGTCACATCCTGTGGACGTTCACCCCGTCGGGCTATGCCGGATGGGCGGGCAGCGCGCAGATCACGGTCACCTCCCCCGTCGCAGACCCATCCGGCGGCTTCATCTATGCGGCCTCTCCGAATGGGCTGATCCACAAGCTGTCGCTCAGCGATGGAAGCGAGGTCCGCTCAGGCGCGTGGCCCGTGTCGGTCACCCGCGACGCCACGCACGAGAAGCTGGGCGCGGCACTGAACCTCGACGGCCGGTACGTGATCGCCGCTACCAGTGGCTACATCGGCGACATTCCTCCCTATCAGGGCCATGTCGTGCTGATCGACCGCGCGAGCGGGCGCATCGTGAGCGTGTTCAACACGCTGTGCTCCGATCGCCGCCGGCTGATCGCGCCAAGCAGCTGCTCGGCCAGCGACTCGGCGATCCTGTCGCGCGGCGGCGCCGTCGTGGAGCCGGGCGGGAGACGCCTGTTGGTCGCGACGGGCAACGCTCCCTGGAACGGCGCGACCAACCTCGGGGACAGCGTGATCGAGCTGATGCTCCCGGATCTGCGCCTGCGCCAGGCCTTCACTCCGGCAAACCAGGCAGAGCTCAACGAAAACGACCTCGACCTCGGCTCGAGCGCGCCGGTGCTGCTCGGTCAGAACCGCGTGCTGATCACCGGCAAGGACGGCATCATGCGCGTGCTCTCGCTCTCTCAGCTGGATGGTCGGGCGCCGTCGGTGCCCAGCCGTCTCGGAGGCGAAGTCCAGCGCCTGCCGCTGCCAGGTGGTGGCGAGCTGTTCACCGCTGCCGCCGTCTGGCATCAGGGCGCCGGCACGACGGTGTTCATCGGCGCCGAACGCGCCACGGCCGCCTACGCGCTGAGCGGGGGCCGCCTGCGGCGGCTCTGGCAGAACGACAATCCAGGCACGAGCCCGGTGCTGGCCGGTGGCCTGCTGTACGTCTATGACCCGTCGGGCGGCGGGATCTACGTCTACAGGCCGCACTCGGGTCATCCTGTCGCCAGGCTGCCGGGCTCTCCCGGTCACTGGAACAGCCCGATCGTGGTCGACGGCCATGTGGTGGAGCCCACAGGCAACGCCAACGATCATCGGCTGACGGGGAGCATGGAGCTCTTTTCGGCCCAATAGCTGGGTTCTCGCATACAGCTCCTGCCAGAGAGAAGAACTTTTCCTGGATAACCACCGCGATCGCGGCTCTACCTATCTAAGCTCTCTGAATGCTCAAGCTCGCCCGCTGGTCCACAACCCACCGTCTGTACATCGCGATTGGCTGGGTCCTCCTGCTGATCGTCGTGAACGTGCTCGCCCAGTCGGCGGGCACGACCTACTCCAACAACTTCACGCTGCCGAACTCCGATGCGCAGCGCGCCTCCGATCTGCTGGAGCGCAGCTTCCCGGCGCAGGCCGGCGATCGCGACACGATCGTCTTCAAGGTCGATCACGGCACCGTGCAGGAACCTGCCGTGCGCAATCAGATGAACGCCCTGTTCGCCAAAGTGAGCGGCCTGCCGCACGTCTCGGGCGTTGTCAGCCCCTATGCCCCAGACCAGGCGGGCAAGGCCATCTCCCCCAACGGACAGATTGCATTCGCCACAGTGGTGTTCGACGAAAAGGCCAACGACCTGCCGATGAGCGCCGGCAAGAATGTGGTGAAGACGGCTGAAGCGGCACGCACGCCCGGACTTCAGATCGAGCTCGGCGGCCAGGCGATCCAGCAGACCGAGCAGGAAGGCTTCGGGCTCACAACCGCCGTCGGGCTGCTGGCGGCGATCGTGGTGCTGCTGATCACCTTCGGGTCGTTCATCGCGATGGGGCTGCCGATCGTGACCGCGCTGTTCGGTCTCGGCACCGGTCTTGGGCTGATCGCGCTGTTCACGCATGTGGTCGACACGCCCAACTTCTCCTCCGAGCTTGCCGCAATGATCGGCCTCGGCGTGGGGATCGACTACTCGCTGTTCATCGTGACCCGCTATCGAGAGGCCTTCGCCACCCCGGGTCCGACCTTCGGCAATGTGCGCGAGTCGGTTGTGCAGGCGATGGACACCGCCGGACGGGCGGTGCTGTTCGCCGGCTGCACGGTCGTGATCGCGCTGCTGGGGATGATGCTGCTCGGCGTCGACTTCCTCTACGGCGTGGCCATCTCGGCGTCGATCGGCGTGCTGCTCGTGATGCTCGGCTCGCTCACGCTGCTGCCTGCGCTGCTGTCTTTCAACTTCGTGGGCAGACGCCTGGTGCGGCCCGGCCGGCGGGCACGGCGGCGTGGCGCGCAGGCCACCGACGCCCACCATGGCGGAATATGGCTGCGCTGGAGCGGGTACGTGCAGAAGCACTCCTGGACGATCGCGATCGCCTCGGTGCTCGTGATGCTGGTGATCGCAGCGCCGGCGACCGCGCTGCGACTGGGGTCCAGCGACGCCAGCAACGATCCGGTCCACTTCACCACCTACAAGGCCTACAAACTGCTGGCGGAGGGCTTTGGCAAGGGGTTCAACGGTCCGCTGCTGGTCGTGGCCAAGGTCCCGAACCCGAGGAAGCAGGCGGCTTCCCAAGGAGCCCAGGTCACCACCCCGCCGTCCCCGAGCGGCAAGGCGGACGTCGAAAAGCTGCGCACCGCCATCGCCGGCGGGGCCGACGTGGCAGCGGTAGCTCCCGCAAAGTTCAATCCCGGCGGAAACGTGGCGACGATCTCCGTGTATCCGACCTCTTCCCCGCAGGAGTACAGGACGACCCAGCTCGTCACACGGTTGCGCAGCCAGGTCATCCCACCGATCACCGCCCAGACTGACATGCACGTCTATGTGGGAGGCATCACCGCTGGAGGCGTCGACTTCGCGGCCGTGCTCGCGAAAAAGCTGCCGATCTTCATCGGCGTGGTAGTGCTGCTCTCGGCGCTGCTGCTGATGATCGTCTTCCGCTCGCTGGTGATCCCGCTGCAAGCGGCGGTGATGAACCTGCTGAGCATCGGCGCCTCGCTCGGGGTGATCGTGGTGGTGTTCCAGTGGGGCTGGTTCGACGGGCTGATGGGGGTCAGTGGCGGGCCGATCGAGTCGTTCATCCCTGTGATGCTGTTCGCGATCGTGTTCGGATTGTCTATGGACTACGAGGTGTTCCTGGTCTCCCGCATTCACGAGCAGTGGGCACGCAATGGCGACAGCCGCCGCGCGGTCAGCGAAGGACTGGCGCTCACCGGACGCGTGGTGACAGCTGCAGCGGCCATCATGATCTGCGTGTTCCTGTCGTTCATGCTCGGGGAAAGCCGTGTCATCAAGGAGTTCGGCCTGAGCCTCGCCTCGGCCGTGTTCCTCGATGCTGTGGTGGTGCGCTGCCTGCTGCTGCCCGCAGTGCTCAACATCCTCGGGGATACCACCTGGAGGATCCCGGGGTGGCTGGACCGCAGCCTGCCGCGCGTGAACATCGAGGGCAGCGCCACGCGTTTGAGCCCGGCGGACGAGGCCGAGTTCGCAGAGCTCGCGGCGGCGCGCGATCGGCCGGTGCCGACCGGCACGCGCGGGGGGACAGAGGGCTGAGCGCAGCCGTGCGTGGAGGGCTGCTTGCGGCCCTCCTGTGCATGGCCCTGCCCGCCACCTGCCCGGCGGACGCGGCGCCGGTGACTCCCAGTCGTGCGGCGGGCTCGCGTCCAGCGAGCCGCGTGGCGGTGTCCCCCGGGTCGCGCTCGGCGCTTGTCGTGTTCCTCTCCCCCGCTCAGCCGCTCGCAGGTCATTCCGAAAGCGATGCGATCGAGCGCGAGCTCGCCTCGATCCCAGCCCTCTCGACCGCGATCCTGAGCGCCACCCAGGGCGCCTATACGACAGCCCAGATGGTGCTCGACATCACGCAGGGAGCGCGGGTCTCGAGCTCTGCCTATAAACCCACCGAGCCGCCCTTCCTGAGCCTGCCTGTGGGTGCCCAAGCCGCAAGCGGCGATGGGGCGCGCTCCGGGGTCTCCCATGCCGGCAGAGCACAAGCCCAGGGGGTGACGGGCGCTCAAGCCGCAAGTGGCACGCACGAGCGCTCCGGGAGCTCTCACACCGGCAGAACGGAAACCCAGGCGCCAGTGGGGAGCCAGGCGCCAGTGGGGAGCCAGGCGCCAGTGGAGGGCCAGGCGCCAGCGAGGAGCCAGGCGCCAGTGGGGACCCGGGCGCCGGTGGGAAGCCAGGTCGGGGGATGGGCTGCCGCGCTCGCACGCGCCGACAGCGCCCCTCAGCTGCTTGACCCCGGCCTGCTTGCGGCCCAGGTGCCCGGTGGCGGAGCGTACGTGCCTGCAGATGGCGTTGAAGCCGTCGATGGAGTCCTTGCGACGGATCGGAGCGGGCATGTGGCGGCTGTGCTTGGCTCCTCGAGCACCCTGCTGGGCAGTATCGACAGGCTGCGGGTGCGCCACAGCCTGATCGTCGCCGATCTGCCCACGGGGCCCGCCGGTTATGGCGATCTACGCGCGCTTGTCGCCTCGCGGCCTGCTGGAGAGCTGCTGATCGTGGTGCAGCGGGTCTCCGATACACCCAACGACACGACCGCCGGCCAGGCCGGCCACGAACTGCTGTGGGTCGCCTTCGCTGGGCTCGGTCCCGGCGGGCGCACGCTCACCTCGCAGACCACCAACCAGAGCGGCCTGATCGCCGCGATCGACATCGGCCCGACGATCCTCGATCATCTGCGCCTGCCGATCCCCGCCGACATGCGTGGCCGGCCTGTGCGCACCGACGGCCCACTCGACAGCGCAGGGCTGCGCAGCCTCAGGTCGCGCCTCGGGGTGCTCAACTCGCGGCGGCTACCAGCGGTCGCCTGGCTGGTGGCCGCGTGGTCATTGCTGCTTGCCGGCGCGCGCCTGCCGTTCGGACCCGGTGAGCGCCGCACGCGGGTGGGATGGGCAATGCGAACGGGCGCGCTCGCGATGCTGTGGACCCCGGTCGCGGTGCTCGTGCCGGCGGCGATCGAGCCGACTCGCTCCGCCGAGCTCGCCATGCTCGTGGCGATCTGCTTCGCGCTTGGCGCCGTCACGGACCGTCTGGTGCCGTGGCCGCGCGCCCCGATCGCGCCGGCGGTCGCGGCCCTGCTGGCGCTCAGCGTCGACGCGCTCACAGGAACGCAATTGCTGATGCGCTCGCTGCTGGGACCGAACCCGGCCTTCGGCGCGCGCTTCTATGGGATCGGCAACGAGCTCAAGTCGGGACTTGCGGTGCTCGTCTTCACCGCGGTCGCCGCGGCGCTGTACCCGGCTATACGCTCACCTCGCTCGGCGAGCGCGATGGCCTGCGCGGGTGTGCTGCTCGCGGTCGTCGAGGGCTCGGCGCGGATCGGCGCCGGCGTCGGCGGGGTGATCCTCGTCAGCGCAGGCGCCGCCGCAGCGACCGTGATGCTGCTGCCGGGTGCCCTCAATCGCAAGCGTGTGCTGGTCATGATGGCGGCCCCGGTGGTGGGCCTGGCGGCGCTCGCCGCACTCGATCTCGCCACGGCCCACGGGACGGGGCATTTCACGGGCAGCGTGCTCGACGCCCGCTCGGCGGGGGACATACGCGACATCGTGGTGCGTCGCTACGGGGCCGCCTACGACGAGCTGAGGAACCATCTGATGCCCTTCGCCACCGCCCTCGCGCTGCTTGCCTCGGTGGTCGCGGTGCGT
>DATHPT010000313.1:0-10702 GCA_035483615.1 Solirubrobacteraceae bacterium
CGTGTGGATCGCTCCCGACGGCTGGCGGGCGCTGCTCGGCGCCGTGGTGCTCGCGGCGGTCGCGGTGTGCGTCTATGCCCTGCTCACGAAGGTGCTCCCCGACCAGCTCGACGCGAGCGACATCTATGCGCGTCTGCAAGAACCCTACGGCTACTGGAACGCGATCGGGCTGACCGCGGCGATGGGCGCCATCGGGTGCCTGTGGCTGGGTGCCCGCCGTGCGGGCCACGCCGCGCTGACCGCGCTCGCCTATCCCGCCATGGGGCTGATGATCGTCACGCTGATGCTCGCCTACTCCCGTGGCGCCCTGGCCGCGCTCGTGATCGGCGTGGCGGTCTGGATCTGCCTGGTGCCGCTGCGCATACGCGGGGCCCGCGTACTGATCGTCGGCGTGCTCGGTGCCGTCCCGGTCGTCGCCTGGGACTTCTCGAGACACGCGCTGAACAGCGACGGGGTGGCGCTGGTGGCCCGCACCGATGCAGGCCACCAGCTCGGAGCGATGCTCGCCACGATGGTGGTCGTGCTGACGCTCGTGGGGGTCGCGATCGGCTTCTTCGGAGACCGTCGTGCGCCAAGCGCCTCAGCCCGGCAGACGATCGGGGTGGCGCTCGCCGCGTTGCTCGTGCTCGCGATCCTGGCGCTGGCGGGCGGGCTCGCCGTCTCCAAACGTGGGCTGACGGGCACAATCTCACACGACCTCTCCTCGCTGACCAACCCGAACGCGCCGGTCCCAAGGAACACGCCCGGACGCCTCACGGCGATCGGGAGCGTGCGCGCGCGCTACTGGAACGAGGCGCTTGAGATATTCAAAGCCCACCCCGCGCTCGGCGCCGGAGCGGCCGGGTATGAAACCGCACGCCTGCGCTACAGGACCCAGCCGCTGGACGTGAGGCAGGCCCACGGCTATGTGGTGCAGACGCTCGCCGACCTCGGAATCGTGGGACTGGCCCTGACGCTGGCCCTGCTGATCGCCTGGATGGCGGCGGCCGGACGTCCCACCCACCCGTTCAACCGTCGCTGGCGCTCGCAACGCTCGCCGCCGTCGATCGCCTGGGCGAGCGCGCCCGTGGCCTACACCCCGGAGCGAGTCGGGATGCTCACGCTGCTGTGCATCGTGGTGGTGTTCGGGGTCCACTCGTTCGCGGACTGGACCTGGTACGTGCCAGGCGATGCGTGCGTGGCCCTGCTGTGCGCCGGCTGGCTCGCCGGGCGCGGCCCGCTGCCTGCCGGCAACCTGGCCGTGCCTGCCGGAGCTCCGGCGGCTGCCGAGCCCGCGCTGCTCGCCTCGGCGGCTGGGGCTGCGCCCTCCTTCTCACCTGAGGATCGGTCGGCGCTCGATCCGCGCTCGTCCGTCGACGCGAATCCCGGCCCGCGACGGCCGACCGTTCCAGACCTGACGCCGGTGCGGATCGGCCTCGCAATCGCCGTCGTGGCGGGGGCGCTGCTGGCGGCCTGGACCGAGTGGCAGCCACAGCGATCGGTCGACGCCTCCGAACAGGCGCTGGTGCTGCTCAAGCACAACCCCGTGGCCGCGCGTGGCGCCGCCCAGGCCGCGGTCGATCGCGACCCGCTCTCGGCGCAGGCGCTGTTCACGCTGTCGGCGATCGAGCATGCCACGGGCGAGAGCGCGCTCGCGCGCGCCACCCTGCAGCAGGCCGTGCAGCAACAGCCCTCCAATCCTCAGGCCTGGCTGACGCTCGGACAGTACGACCTGACCACCAATCCTCGGGCCGCCGTCGACGAGCTGCGCGCCGCGGTGTTCCTGGACCCCGAGTCGATCCCGATCCAGAACGCATATGTCCAGGCGCTGCGCATGGCGCCTGGAGCGAACGCTCAGAATCGCTTGCGCCGGCCGCTCGCCAGCAGGACACGCCGCGCGGCCGGCAGACCGCCGGCGCCGACGACGGTCACTTCCTCGAAGCCGAAGTCGGCCAGCAGGCCCTCGAGCGCTCGAGGAGTGTAGAAGCGGAGATGGTCAGAGCTTGGATCGAAGTGCGCTGCGAACGCGCTCGGGCTCAGCGCCAGGCGCAGCCTCAGCAGCAGCCCGTGGTCGGGTGTGGTGAGCAGCACCGGGCCGCCCGAGCGCAGAACCCGTCGTATCTCTGAGAGCCACTGCCCGGTATCGGCCACGTGCTCGATGGTCTCGCCCGACCACACCAGGTCAAAGCTCGAGTCCCGGAGCGGCAGCGCAGCTTCGGCCGGCGCCAGCCGTGCGTCGATGTCGGGATGGCGCAAACGCAGGCGTCGCAGAGGCTCCTCGGCCACGTCGATCGCAACCACCTCCGCCCCGGCGCGTGCAAGCGCCGCCGCGAAATGGCCCTCGCCGCAGCCCACGTCGAGCACCCGCGCCGGGCGGCCAAGTCGCCTGGTCTCGGCGGCGAGCGCATCGAGCAGGAAGCTTTCTCGAAGGGGCCCCTCGGCGGGCGTCAACCCTTCCGGCATGCCCTCCCACAGGCTCTCGTGGTAGGCCCTCGAAGGCATCGCGTGGCAAGGCTAGCGCGGGCGCCACGCCTGGCCTACTTCGATCTTTTGGAAACAGCGGGAACATTCCCGCGGCGATCCACACGCGAGATCTCCCGAACGACTATGTTCCTAGCAGTGCGTGCGGTAGGACAGACGTGAGGACGTCTCGTGGTCTGGGCTCGCGGCCCGCGGTCCCAGACGTCATGAGGGTCGCCTTCGACAGCCGACCCGCGGCTGACGTGCGCGGCGTGGGTCGCTACTCGCGCTGCCTGCTCGCCGCTCTGCGCGAGACCTCCGGCAAGAGCGTTGAGCTCTTCGAGACGCACCGCCCGCGGCGGGTCGACGTGTTTCACTCACCCTGGATGGAGGGTGCGATCCTGCGCAGCCCGTGCCCGATGGTGGTGACCCTCCACGACCTCTCGGCGCTCAAGCGCGCGAGCGAGCATCTGCGCGCCGGCGTGCGCCTGCGTCTGCGCCAGCTCGCCGTTCAGAGAGCCGTGCGGGTGATCGTCCCGACCGAGGCCGTCGCGGGCGACGCGGTGGAGCGGCTGGGCCTGCAGCGGGAGCGGATCAGCGTGATCGCAGAGGCGCCCGATCCGGCGATGTACGCGCGCTCGGAGGAGGAAATCGCCAGCGTGCGTGAGCGCTTCTCACTGCCGGATCGCTACCTGCTGTGGGTCGGCTCGCTGCGCCACCCCGACCCGCGCAAGCATGTCGCCAAGCTTGCCGCCACGCCACGCGAGCTGCCGCTCGTACTCGTCGGCCCCACGCGCCCGTGGGCGCACGAGCTGCAGAACGTGACGCTCACCGGTGAGGTCTCCGACGAGCAGCTGGCGGCGATCTACTCGGGCGCGCACGCGCTCGTGCTCGCTTCCGAGGACGAGGGCTTCGGCCTGCCCGCGGTGGAGGCGCTGGCGTGTGGAACGCCGGTCGCCGTCTGCGAGGTGCCGGCGTTGCGCGAGGTGCTTGGAGATCGCGCAGCGTTCGTCGAACGTGGCGATCTGAGGTCGTTGATCGAAAGCGCCGAGCGCTCCCGCCGTCCAGCCCCGGCCCCACCTCAATGGAGCTGGCACGACGCCGCCAGGGCAACCCTGCGTGTCTACCGGCAGGCGGCCAGACACGCCGAGGACGACGAGTCACAGCCAGTCGGCTGGGGGATGACCGCCGAGCCTCGCGCCGAGCTGGAGTGAAGCTGGCTGCTCAGGAGTTGCCCACGACGATCCGGCTTGTTTCGCCGCCGATGCTGTCCAGGATGTCCGGCGCGGGACCCGGGCCTTCGGATTCTCCTTCGCAGGTTTCGCGCCCTTCGCTCGCGCGCGAGCCGCGGCCTTCGTTCATGACCGTCCTGCCGCTCGGCGAGCGCACCACGATCGCTTCCGGCTGGCTGCTCGATGCGATGTAGACCAGCGCCCCGTCGACATGCAGGCTTGCCGGCAGACGGACGCGGCGCAGGGGAACGAGCTTGCCGGAGACCTTCGCAAACGCCGTGTCGCGCGACTGCTTGAGCAGACCGTAGAAGATCGAGTGTTCGTGCGGCTCACAACCGACGGACGTTTCTGAGTCCAGCAGCGTCACGCGCTTGCTTCGCGGCGCGAAAAGTTCGCCGGGACCTTCCATCGAGTCTTCTTCGGCGCCGGTCCGCGAGCTCTCAAGCGGCCCTCCCACGTTGAGCGTCAACCGGGAGTGGACACGCCCGAAGAGCCGGTACCGTTCGCCGACGATCGAGAAGTCCGGGCCCTGCGGCGCTTGACCGCGAACGAGCGTGCGCTTCCCACCGGGCAGGTATTTCAGCGGATGCTTGGAGCAACCGACCACCCGCGCCAGTTTCACCGTCTGCAGCGTGTGACCGTGCGCGTTGCGCTCGATCAGCGACACGGGGATCGGGGCTGGACCACGCAACGCCTGGTAGTAGAAGGCCGCGGGACCACCCAGGCGACGGGGCACGAGCACGGTCCTAGAGACGATCTGCCTGCCGTCGCTCACGCGCAAGGCCACTGTGCGGGTGGAAGGAGGCACCTGAGCCTCGATCTTCAGCAGCCCTTCGTCACAGTTGACGCTGGGTTGCCGGGGATCTTCGGGCGGATCCAAGCAGACCCCCAATTCGGAGGATTCGATGGTCGAGAGGAATTTCGGGGCCCGGTTGACCGTCTTGATTTCTACGCTCGATTTGCATCCGCCGGCCGAGCTGCCCTTGCGGCGTTCGAGCCAGACCGTGTACCTGGTTCCCGCCGCGGTCCGCCCGGCGCCGATCTGGGTGGAGGACTTCGATTCGTGCGGACGGGAGTGGATTTCATTGACCGGAGGGTGGAGACCGAGTGCGGCTTCGAGTCGCCGAAGCGCGCCTTCCGTCCGGTCGGCGATCGTTGTGGCTGCCTTCAGCTCAAGCTGAGCGGTCTTGGCGGCGAGCGCCCTGTCCGCCTGGTCCTCGGCAGCGGACAGCTGCCCACTCGTCAACTGACCCGAAAGGCTCCCCAAGAGCTCGGCGAATTCAGCTCCGCTTTTAAGGACGATTGCCCGGCTGGCCGGGGAGAGCGTCCGGTAGTCGCTTGCAACCCACGCCCTGATGTCCGCACACGGGTCAGGCGCTTCGGCGCGCAGATCCTGTTCCAGTCTGAGCACGTCGAAATGTACGAGTTGCGTCAACGCCGGATCGCCCGGCAGAGCCCTGAGCCTGGCGAGCAGCACTGCCCTAAAGGGGTTCAGCTGTGCCTGCTGGGCCGTGCTCAGCGACGAGTCGATCTCGCTCTTGAGATCGTCCAGCTGGTTCATCCGCCGTTTGGCTTCGCCATTGCGTCGCGCCGAGCCCGCGGGTTCGGACATGCCCACGGGCACGATCGATCCGATGAGCGATACCTGAGGCGCACCGGCAAGCACGCCCGGGCATTCGCCCGCGATCCTGTTCGCGGCGCCTTCGAATGCGGTGACCGCCGCCGGCGCGGCTTGGGGGACCGCCTGCGCATACGCGTAGTTGTCGAGGACATACGCGTGCACGATCCGCTGCGCGCGATTGGGCCCCCGAGGGCGAGGCATAGCCGAGACAGCCGCGGGAGCGACCGCGCTGCCCGACACGAGGACGAGCACGATCGCCAAGGCCCTTCCATGTCGCCTCCGCGCCGCCAAAACCGCGAGGTGTCAGTACGCCCCACGCTGCGTGATCACAGCGGGAATCGTCTTCAGGAGAATCGCCAGGTCGAGCGCCAGGGACCAGCGCTCGAGGTAGATGAAGTCGAGGTGGACGAGATCGTCGAAGTCGAGCTCTGAGCGCCCGGAGACCTGCCACAGGCCGGTTATGCCGGGAAGCACGAGATAGCGCTTGCGGTGCCAGTCCTCCAGCAGCTCGAAGTCGCGCTCGGGCAGCGGGCGGGGGCCGACGAGCGACATCTCGCCTCGCAGCACGTTGGCGAGCTGAGGGAGCTCGTCGAGGGAGAAGCGCCGCAGGAAGCGCCCGACAGGGGTGAGGCGGGGATCGTCGCGGATCTTGAAGAGTGCGCCGGAGGCCTCGTTCAGCTCCTCCAGGTCGCCCTGGCGCTCCTCGGCGTCGTAGTACATGGTGCGGAACTTCAGGCACGCGAATGGCAGCTGGCCGATGCCCGGGCGCATCGAGCGGTAGAAGATCGGTCCCCGTGAGGACAGCCGCACGGCGAGCAGGATCGCCACGAGCAGCGGGCTGAGCAGCAAGAGCAGCAGCGTGGCACCCACAACGTCGAAGGTGCGCTTCAACGCGAAGTCGATCCCCTCGAACACGGGTGGGCCCAACTCGAACAGGGGAACCGACTGCCCGGGCACGAACTCGGCGCGCTGGATCAGGATCTCCATCGTGGAGGGCGCGATGCGCACGCGCACACCGCGTCGGTGGCACTGATCGACGAGCTCGACCGCGCGCTCCTGGGAGAAGTCGGGGTCGGCGATGATCACCTCGTCGACGCGCTCCGCGGCGATCACGTCCTGGAGGCGATCGAGCGTGCCCAGGCAGCGCACGCCGTTGGCGGGCAGCGGCTCAGGTGAGACGAAGCCGACCACTTCGATCGGGGAGTGGGGGGCGTCGGCGAGCGCGTGGGCGACATCGTGGATGTGCTTGCCGGTGCCCACCAGCACCGCGCGGCGCTGGTAGCCGGCAGCCCGCAGCACCGCCCCGGTGGCGCGCTCGTAGAGGTAGCGCAGCGAGGAGATGTACAGCAGCGCGAAGCCGAGCGAACCGTAGAAGAGGTAGTAGCTGGAGAAGCGTTCGCCGCTGACCACCGCGAATATCAGCGCGACGAAGGCGACCTGGAAAAGCGATCCCACGATCCGCGAGAGGCCCGGGCGCTGGGAGCGCTCGGCGTATAGCCCCGAGCGTGCGAACAGCAGCGCCGTGAGCAGATAGGCAAAGGCAAGCACCGATCTGGTCGCTTCGAAGGCGGCGGTCGCATCGAAGCTGCTGAGCAGTGTCGCCTTCAGGGCAAGGGCCGTGAAGATCGCAAGCGAGACGCCAAGAAGGTCGAGCAGGAGCAGCGACACGACTCGCAGCCCGCGCCGCATGGTGTCCATCCGCAACAGGAACGAGAGCGCCGGGGGGCGCTTGCTGCGCACGTCGCGATCGGGGCGAGGGGACGCCGCCAGGGGCCCGGATGCCGCGGGTGACCTCAGCTCGGGCGTGGGGCGACCTGTCGCGGCATCGCGAATATCGGATCCGCTGTGAGCAGCCGTACGAGTCCGCTTCGGGCGGTCAGCGTGCGGCGCGTCCGGGGAACGCACTCCCATCTCGCCCTTCACAACAGTTTAGGTTCCCAGATGTAGCGGTCGGGAAGCATCCAAGTGACATATGACAGCGGGCTTGCGAGTGCCCTGTGGACGCGGGTAGGCGCCTGGCTCAGCCGACCAGCTGCTCGATACCGGACGTGTCGATCGTGCGACGCAGCCCGTCGCGCAGGTCGATCTGGGGCGCCCAGCTCAGCAGCTCGCGGGCAAGCGTGATGTCGGGCCGGCGCTGCTTGGGATCGTCGACGGGCAGCGCCTCGAACAGGATCTCCGAGGTGGCGCCGGTGGTCTCCTTGACGGCTTCGGCGAGTTCGAGCAAGGTGTACTCATCGGGGTTGCCGATGTTGACCGGATCGTGATAGCCCGACTCGGCCAGCGCGATCAGGCCACGGATGAGATCGCTGACGAAGCAGAAGGAGCGCGTCTGGGAGCCGTCGCCGAACACGGTGAGCGGCCGATTGGCGAGCGCCTGGCGCAGGAATGTGGGAATCGCGCGACCGTCGTGGGGGCGCATGCGGGAGCCATAGGTGTTGAAGATCCGCACGATCGCCGTGTCCACGCCCTGCTGACGGTGGTAGGCCATCGTCAGAGCCTCGGCGTAGCGCTTGGCCTCGTCGTAGACGCCGCGCGGGCCAATCGGGTTGACGTGCCCCCAGTAGGACTCCGACTGGGGGTGCTCGAGCGGATCGCCGTAGACCTCGCTGGTGGAAGCGATCAGGAAGCGGGCACGGTGGCGCTTGGCGAGACCAAGCGTGTGGTGGGTGCCGTAGGAGCCGACCTTCAGCGTGTGCAGCGGCAGGCGCAGGTAGTCGATCGGAGAGGCGGGCGAGGCCAGGTGGTAGACGAAATCGACCGGCTCGTCGATCTCATAGGGCTCGATGATGTCGACGTTGACATGGGTGAAGCGCTCAGGATCGCGGATGTGCTCGATGTTGGCGAGCGAACCTGTCTCGAGGTTGTCGACGCAGATGACCCGGTGTCCACGGGCCAGCAGCTCGTCGCAAAGATGCGAGCCAAGGAACCCGGCGCCGCCGGTGACCAAACAGGTGGGCACGCCCGCAGGATAACCGGCTTCATATGATCCCGGGGTGGCAATGATGGATGACAAATCCGACACCGGCCAGGACGAGCGTCTGACCGTCGCCCCGATCGTGGGCCCGGAGGACCCCCGCCGCTTCACCGACTCGGGCATCGAGATTGAGGCGCTGTACACCGAGGACGACCTGCCAGGGGATCTCGACCTGGGGACGCCGGGAGAGTTTCCCTACACGCGCGGGGTGCATCGCGCGATGTACCGCAAACAGACCTGGACGATGCGCCAGTACGCCGGATACGCCTCGGCGAGGGAGTCCAACGAGCGTTATCGCTATCTGCTCTCGAAGGGATCGACGGGACTGTCGATGGCCTTCGACCTGCCCACCCAGCTCGGCCTGGACTCCGACAACCCGCGCTGTCTGGGCGAGGTGGGCCGCACGGGTGTGGCGATCGACACGATCGACGACATGAGGACGGCGTTCGACGGGATCCCACTCGATCAGGTGTCCACCTCGATGACGATCAACGCCCCGGCGGCATGCCTGCTGCTGCTGTACGAGCTGGTCGGCGAGGAGCAGGGCGTGCCGAGCGAGCAGCTGCGCGGGACCACCCAGAACGATGTGCTCAAGGAGTACATCGCGCGGGGCAACTACATCTATCCGCCGCAGCCCACGATGCGCCTCACCACAGATCTTTTCCAGTATTGCCAGGAGAACGTGCCGAAGTGGAACACGATCTCGATCTCCGGCTACCACTTCCGTGAGAAGGGCTGCTCGGCGGTGCAGGAGGTGGCGTTCACGCTGTCCTCGGGCATCGCCTATGTGACGGCGGCGATCGAGAAGGGGCTCGACGTGGACGACTTCGCGCCGCGGCTGGCGTTCTTCTTCAACGGCCACAACAAAGTCTTCCAGGAGGTCGCCAAGTTCAGGGCGGCGAGGCGCATGTGGGCGCACATCATGAAAGAGCGCTTCGGCGCGAAGAACCCGAAGTCCACGATGCTGCGCTTCCACACCCAGACAGGGGGCGTGACGCTGACGGCCCAGCAGCCGGAGAACAACATCGTGCGAGTCGCCCTGCAGGGATTCGCGGCTGTGTGCGGGGGAACCCAGTCGCTGCACACCAACGGCTTCGACGAGGCGCTGGCGTTGCCGACCGAGCGTGCCGCCAAGACGGCGCTGCGCACCCAGCAGATTCTCGCGCACGAGTCCGGCGCCGCCGACACCGTGGACCCGTTCGCGGGCTCCTATTTCGTGGAGTCGCTGACGGATGAGATCGAAGCGCGCGCGAACGAGCTGATCGCGAAGGTGGACGAGCTCGGCGGATCGGTGAACGCGATCCAGTTCATCACCGGCGAGATCGACGAGTCGGCGTGGGGCTACCAGGAGCGTTACCGCATCGGCCAGGACATCGTGGTGGGCGTCAACAAGTACGAGGAGGACGACATCGAGGTCCCCGACCTCCTGCGGGTGGACCCCGAGTCGGAGCGCGAACAGGTGGGGCGCCTGAAGGCCTTCAAGGAGAACCGCGACCAGGAGCTCGTACAGAAGCGCCTGGAGGAGCTGCGCGAGACCGCGCGCGGTGAGGACAACCTACTGCCCGCGATCCGCCAAGCCTTGAAGGACCGTGGCTCCTTGGGCGAGGTGTGCGGAGCGATGCAAGACGTGTTCGGCAAGTACGCGCCTACGTTCTAGAGGACATGCCCGCATGCGGGCATGTCCTGTCGGGTGCATGCACCCGACAGCCGTCGGCGCATGCGCCGACGGTAAGCAGGGCCGCATGCGGCCCTGCACGCAGCCGCACATGTGCGGCTGCGCCGGCCGGCACATCGTGCCGGCCGGGCTCAAAAGTCATGCCGGGCGCCTGATGGCCTATGCGCCGTCTGGATCAATAGGATCTCCGACGTGATCGCGACGGTGCAGTTCTTCGAAGTGGTGCTGGCCGTGCACATCATGGCGGTGGTGTTCGCCTTCGGCGCAACCTTCGCCTACCCGGTCTTGCTGGGCGCGGTGGGTAGGGCCGACTCGCGTGCCCTGCCTGCCCTCTACAAGGCGCTCCACGCGATCAGCCGCATGGTGATCATGCCCGGGCTGGCGCTGGTGGTGATCTGCGGCATCTATCTCGCCTCCAAGCTGCACGTGTGGAGCGAGTTCTATGTCCAATGGGGCATCGCCGTGGCGGTCGTGATCGGGGCGGTCGAGGGCATGTTCCTCAGCCCCAGGGAGAAGCGCCTCTGCGAGGTGGCCGACCGCGACGCAGCCGCCGCTGGTGATGCTCCGATCAGTTGGAGCGCAGAGCACGACACGCTCGTCAAGCGCATCGGCGCCGTCGGTGCCACCATGGACCTGCTCGTGATTCTCACGATCTTGTTCATGGTCCTGAAAACCTAGGCCTGGAGGGTCGCTGAGCGGCGCGATACTGCGTCCTCACTCGTTCGTGTGCAGAGCACACTTCACTCGCTGCGTCCTTG
>DATHPT010000314.1:0-5261 GCA_035483615.1 Solirubrobacteraceae bacterium
CTCGTGGCGACCGTCCCGCACACCGGACGCGAAGTGACTACATGACCTCGATCGTCTCGTACACGTCGACCTTGCCGCCAGCGGCGATGACCGGACAGTCGGCGACCAGGCCGGCTGCCGCCTCAAGGCTGTCGGCGGCGATGACCGAGTAGCCGGTCAGGCCGGACCCAGCTGCGCCGTTGCTGCCAGAAGCGCCGACGGACGCGGATGCGCCGACCGGGTTTCCGGGCTGGACCACCGCCGAGCCGAGCTTGCCAAACCACTGTCCCCAGGCCGCCATCGCCTGTTCGCGCTCGGCCTCCGTCGCTGCCATGCCGCCGCCGGTGTATGCCAGCAGGTAGTTCGCCATCTCTCTTGCTCCTTCTGTTGGTTTGTGTGTGAGTCTTGTCCTCGCTGCCATTTGGGCGTGCCTTTCGCTCCCGAATGGCATTGCGAGCGTCTGTCAGGACGTCTGTGCGGCACGCTCGCTCAGATGCGTCTGGAATGCCTCCAGCACGCCTTCCCAGCCGTGTCCGTGCGAATCGCGCGATTCCAGGGACTCAAGGCCGGTGTGCTCGAGCACCACGGTCGTCTGCTCTCCCTCGTCGCGAAAGTCGACCGCAACGGTGCTGGAGTGGCCGAGCTCGCCGTCTTCCTGTTCCCACTGCCAGCTGTACACGAGCCGATTGGGGCGGCTCACCTCGCTGTACTCGCCTCCGGCCGTGTATTTTTTGCCGCTCTCGGGGTCTTCCATCGAGATGCGGTAGCGCCCGCCGACGCGCAGATCGACCTCGGCGACAGCTGTGATCCAGGCGGGATTCGCCTTCCACCAGCGTCGCAGCACCTCGGGATTGGTCCACGCGTCGAACACGTCCTCGGCGGGGGCGTCGTATGTGCGCTGCAGGCGCATGCTGGTCTCGTTGGGCTTGGTCATCTCGGTCATTTCGACTCCTTAGCTGGGTTGCTCTCTTGCTGTGGCGCTCCCTGTTGGGGCTGTTGGCGCTCTCTCTGCTGGCGCTCTCTCTGCTCGCGTAGGTACTGATCGACGGTGTCGAGCTTTCGCTCCCACAGCTCACGCTGGTTGGTCATCCACGCGTACGCCTCGTCCAGCGGCTGCTCGCGCAGTCTCAGGCGGTGCGTGCGCCCGTCGATCACACGCGTGATCGCACCCGCCTCCTCCAGCAGCTTGAGGTGCTTGCTGATCGCGGGCTTGGACACGCCGAAGTCGCCTGTCGCCTCGCCCACGGTCAGCTCGCCGCCGGCCAAGCGCTCGAGGATGCCTCTTCTTATGGGGTGCGAGCAGGCGACGAAGGTGCGGTCCAGGAGGGAATTGTTAGCCATATGGTTAACAATAGCGAATCAAGAGAGATATACAAATCCGCTCAAAGCGGCTGCGGCTATCTCCGGCTCTCTGGCCCGAACTGGTGAAGCGATACCGAACTGGAAGCGATACGCCCGTCTTTGAGAGACCGCGTCGGTCGAGGTCTACGCGGCCTGAATCGTGCGTCAGTCGAGGTCGAACGCGGCCTGAATCGCGTCGCTGAGATCCGACTCCTGATGGTCAAGGAGAACGCCTATCTGTACTCCCAGGGCGCTCCTCGGGATCGTGCTGATGTTGTCGCAGTTGACAACCGAAGGCCCCGCGAGGCCGTTTGCGCCATCAACGGGCAACTCAGTTGAGAGTCCGCGGATCGTCGTCGTGATTGGTGCGACGGTCACCGTGGAAAGATGGGGCCGCACAAGCTCACGTGTGAGGACAAGGACCGGGCGCGCCTTGTCGAGGTGCGCGACGTGGATGACGCGCATCAGTCAAGCTGGGAGGGAAGGCTGGCCGCATACTCGGCCAATCCCAAAAGCTCCGGATCTGGGCTGGTGCGAGCAAGGATCTTTGCGTCGCGTTCGGCAACCACGCGGCGACGTTCGCGCTCGAGCGCTCGCGTGACCACAGATGCGCGGCTGCGTCCGCCACCAGAACCGACGATCTCGTCAACGAACTCGACAAGTTCATCTGGCAGGCGAACCGCGATTTGCTTGCTCATACCATAATGGTACCAAATCGGTACCGGATAGCCGGCATTTACACGACGTAGCTGGCGGCGGCTATGTCTCAACCAGCAGCGGCTATGCCTCAACCGGCACGAACCCGTAAGCCTCAGCCAGCTCTGGGTCCTTGCGTGCCAGCATCTCGGCCAGTTTGACCATCACCTGACACTGCTTCCAGGTGGCGTCGTCCTGCATCTTGCCGTCGATCATGTGCACGCCGCGGCCGTCCGGGATCGCCTCGATCACCTTCTTGGCGAAGATGACCTCCTCGGGGTCGGGCGAGAACACCTTCTTGGCGATCCCGATCTGCACGGGATGCAAGGACCAGGCGCCAACGCAGCCGAGCAAGAAGGCAGCCCTGAACTGCGTCTCGCAGCCGAGCTCGTCCTTGATGTCCCCGTAGGGTCCGTAGAAGGGGAGGGCGCCGACCGCAGTGCACGCGTCCACCATGCGCGCGATCGAGTAGTGCCATGGGTCCTGCTGGTAACTGGGTCGCGGCAGTTCCGGATTCTCGGCGTCGGGATCGGCGATCGTGCGGTAGCCGGGATGACCGCCGCCCACACGGGTCGTCTTCATGCGCCGCGAGGCCGCCAGGTCTGCCGGGCCGAAGCTCATCCCCTGGATGCGCGGGCTCGCAGCTGCGATCTCCTCGAGGTTGGCCACGCCAAGCGCTGTCTCGAGGATCGCGTGCACCAGGATCGGCTTCTCGATGCCCGCCTTTGCCTCCAACTGGGCCAGCAGCCGGTCCACATAGTGGATATCCCAAGGACCCTCCACCTTGGGGACCATGATCACCTCGATCTTGTCCCCGATCGCGCTCACGATTTCGGTTAGGTCGTCGAGCACCCACGGCGACTCAAGGGAATTGACGCGTGTCCACAGCGCCGTCTCGCCCATATCCATCTCGCGGCCCACCTTGATGAGGCCGGCGCGCGCGGCCTCCTTGCGGTCCACCGACACGGCGTCCTCCAAGTTGCCGAGCAAGATGTCCACTGTCGGTGCGATGGCAGGCACCTTTTCGACCATTTTCTCGTTCGAGAGGTCGAGGAAATGGATCATTCGCGAGGGCTTGAAGGGAATCTCACGCGCCGGCTCGGGGGCGCCGATTGCGAGGGGCTTGTCGAAGGCTCTGGGGTTGCGCAAGGCTTGGTCTCCTGTGGCTGCGTCATGGGACGCTCGATGTGTTCTCCCAAGAGCAGATTCGCTCTCACGAGAACGGATTTGGTCTCACAAGAACGCGTTTGGCCTCATGAGAACGGATCTGGTCTCACAAGAACGCTATCGCCTCACTGGCTAGAGTTCCGCCCGACCCCAAAACAGGAGACCTATCCCCACGATGAGCGACACACCCACCGTAGAGACCGAGCAGGCCGCCCGCGAGGCAAGCGGCGCCCACCCCTACGGTCGCTACCTCGAGGAGTTCGAGGTCGGCGCCACCTACAAGCACTGGCCCGCCAAGACGGTCACCGAGTCAGACGACCACCTCTTCTGCCTGATCACGATGAACCACCATCCGTTGCACATCAACGATGTGTACGCCTCCAAATCGCAGCAGGGGCGCAACGTCGTGGTGGGGCCGCTCGTCTACTCCCTGGCGCTCGGCATGTCCGTCTCAGACGTCTCCGGCAAGGCGATCGCCAACCTTGCAACCGAAGAGCTCAAGCATCCCGCTCCCGTCTTCCACGGCGACACGCTCTTCTGCGAGTCCGAGGTCCTTGAGAAGCGCGAGTCCCAGTCAAAGCCCGACCGCGGCACCGTGAAGGTGCACACGCGCGTCTACAACCAGGACGGAGTGCTGGTGGCCGAGTTCAAGCGGCTCGTGCTCGTCCCACGAAGGGAGCCGGGCGCCGCCCACCAGACGGCCGCCGAGGGCAACGTCGAGTAGCTGGTGCGATAGGCTGCACATATGCGCCCCCAAAGGGCGTTTTTCCGTTCCCTGAGACGAGAATCGAATCCCACCCGCCCCGGCAGCGCCGCCGGGCGCACGCCACCGCGACACCGCAAGGAGCTGCTCGCACGTCATGGAGACCACCGCCACCGTTGCCCCCAATACGAACAACAAGCGCCTGCTGACGTGGGTCGAGGAGATCGCCGCGCTCACCGAGCCCGCTGCGATTCACTGGTGCGACGGGTCCGCTGAGGAGTACAACCGCCTCTGTCAGCTGCTCGTCGACGCGGGCACCTTCAAGCGGCTCTCCGACGCCAAGCGCCCGAACTCCTACCTGGGGCTCTCCGACCCCGGGGACGTAGCCCGAGTCGAAGACCGCACCTTCATCTGCTCGCCAACCGAGGACGAAGCCGGCCCCACCAACAACTGGCGTGACCCGGAGGAGATGAAGGAAGCTCTCAAAGAGCTCTTCAGCGGCGCCATGCACGGCCGCACGATGTACGTGATCCCCTTCTCGATGGGCCCGCTCGGCTCCGACAAGAGCCAGATCGGCGTGCAGCTCACCGACTCGCCCTACGTGGCCGTATCGATGCGCATCATGACCCGCATGGGCTCAGGTGCGCTCGACGTGCTCGGCGAGGACGGCGAGTTCATCCCCTGTCTGCACTCGGTCGGCATGCCCCTCGACGACGGTGTCACTGACGTCCCCTGGCCCTGCAACGCCGAGAACAAGTACATCGTCCACTTCCCTGCCACCCGCGAGATCACCTCCTACGGCTCAGGCTACGGCGGCAACGCGCTGCTCGGCAAGAAGTGCCTCGCGCTGCGGATCGCCTCCGTCATGGCCCGCGACGAGGGCTGGATGGCAGAGCACATGCTGATCCTCAAGTTGACCTCCCCCGAGAAGGAGGTCAAGTACATCGCCGCCGCATTCCCCTCGGCTTGCGGCAAGACCAACCTGGCGATGCTGATCCCCACGCTTCCCGGCTGGGACGTGCAGACGGTTGGCGACGACATCGCCTGGATGAAGTTCGGGGAGGACGGGCGCCTGTACGCGATCAACCCCGAGGCCGGCTTCTTTGGTGTTGCCCCGGGAACAGGCGAGGACACCAACCCAAATGCCGTCCGCACCGTCGAGAGCAACACGATTTTCACCAACTGCGCGCTCACCGATGACGGCGACGTGTGGTGGGAGGGACTCACCAAGGAGGCGCCTGCGCACCTGACCGACTGGCGCGGCAACGATTGGACACCCTCCTCGGAGACGCCCGCGGCACACCCCAACGCTCGCTTCACGGTCCCTGCCGCCCAGGACCCCGCGATCGCGCCCGAGTGGGAGGACCCTGCCGGC
>DATHPT010000315.1:0-2441 GCA_035483615.1 Solirubrobacteraceae bacterium
GGGAACACAAGCATCGCTGGCGGATGTCTTCGAAGCCGAGGCCGGTGACGAGCCGCCCAACCCAGACGTCGAGGAGGTCCTCAACTACATCGATGCGCTCGAGTGGAGCCTCGCGCGGCTTGACGAACTGCCGCTCGGCGCTCGTCTCATCCGCGAGATGCACCGCCGGCTGCTCGCCGGCGTTCGCGGCCGTGAGCGGATGCCCGGCGAGTTTCGCACGACACAGAACTGGGTGGGCCCAGCCGGATCGACGATCGAAAGTGCCCGCTTCGTGCCGCCGCCTCCGGTCGAGCTCCCTGCACTGCTGGCTGACTGGGAGCGCTACGCGCACGAGGATCTCCAGGTCCCCCTGCTGGTGCAAAATGCGCTGCTCCACTACCAGTTCGAGACGTTGCACCCCTTCCTCGACGGCAACGGCCGACTCGGACGGCTGCTGTCGGTCTTCCTGCTGGTGGAGCACGGGCGGCTTCCCGCGCCGCTGCTGTACCTAAGCGCGTATCTCGAGCGCGACCGCGAGCGCTACTACGAGGTGCTTCAGACGGTGCGCGAACACGGCAATGCGCTCCCTTGGATCGAGCTGTTCCTCGACGCTGTGCGCTCGCAAGCCGCGGATGCGGTAGCGCGTGCGCAACGCATCGTCGAGCTCCGCGAGCGCTACCGCGCGGCAGCCGCGACGATCACATCGAGCAGCGCGATGACACTCGTTGACCTCGCCTGCGAGACGCCCATCCTCTCTTCACGTGCGGTCGAGGTCAGGTTGGGGGTGACGCGCCCAACGGCGCTAAGGCTGCTTCGCCAACTCGAAGAGGCTGGGGTACTCGAAGAGGGAAGGTCGGGGCCACGTGGTCAGCGCCGATACCTAGCGCACGATCTGATGGCGGCGGTCGCGGACGAGAACGTCAGTGATACGCCAGGATCTGCTGCGCCAGGAACGCCAGCGAGGCCAGCATGAAGACGCACATCACGATCAGTGAGAAGTTTTCGCTCACGGTCTGCATACCATAGCGCCAGAGGTGGCCGTAATGTCAGGTGTGGCCACTTGGCGCGGGGCCGTCGCGTGAGAGGTGGGTGTCCCGCTCATCGGACGCGCGTGGCGGGGGAGACGCCGAGTACGTTGCCGTTGGCATCCAGCGCGCGGCTCTCGATGTAGGCGCTCGCCGTGTGCCCTTCGGGTGCCGCGACCGTGGCCGTCGTCTGAAAGCCGTGCTTGGGCACGGTCGTGAGGGGGACGAGCACGCTGGGGGAAGCGCCTGCGAACAGTTGCCAGGAGACGACGCCTGTGGCGCCGTTCCAGCTCGTCTGCACCTTCACGCCGGCCCCGTTGCGCTTGGCGACGACGGCCGGCAGCGTCGAGGGCTGCCCGCTCCAGGGCGAAAGGAAGGTGCGGAAGTCCTGCACGTTATGTCCGAGCGTCCCGTCGAGCACGACCCGACCCGCGGAGTCGTACTCGGTGAAGTTGGGGAGGTTGCCATAACCCATGAGCCAGTGGTCTTCGGGCAGGCTGAGCGTATTGCCCTGGGCGGGTGCCAGCAGCGTCTTCGAGGGGTTCGCGAATGCCTTCGCGAGCGCCACCGTCCTGGCGGCGAAGTTCGGCTTGAGCAGCACCCCGCGCGACTGCTTCTCACGCGGAGGTGTGGAGCCATTGTCGAAGACGGAGATCGACCCGCCGGGCTGCCACTCGGCGTCGTGCTGCCAGTAGGTTTTCGTGCCGGGGCCGAGCTTGAACGTGGAGTGCTTGCCGCCGAGCTGCCAGTTGAAGGCGCCGGTCCTGATGTCGATGTCGTACAGCGCCCAGGAGTTGCGCGCCGATATCAACAGGTCGTTCGAGGTCCCCGGATCCGCCGAGTTGACGTGGATGTAGTCCCATGGGTTGCCGTTGTGGGGCACTGGGTTGTGGGAGTCGCCCAGAGGGATATGCCCGAGCGCGTGCCACTCCCACATCACGAGGCCTGTCTTGATGTCGATCTCCTGGATCACCGAGTCGGTCAGCACACCGCCCGCGTCGTGCAGCGAGGACAGTTTCGACTCGATCGGGTCGAACTCGTCGATCCAGGCTGTGCCCTGCGCAGTCAGTCTGATCTCGTGCAGATCTGCCCTGTAGCCGTTGCCCGCACGCACGCTCCCGATCCGTTTGTAGGAGCTGTTGTAGATCACGTCTTCGCCCTGGCCAAAGCCCACCTTCAAGATGCGGCCCTGCCACCAGGTGAGCACCGGCTTGCCTTCCAGCGACTGCACCTGGAAGTTGGTCGACTGCTCGCCCGCGGGCAGCGGATGGAACCAAACGAGCGTCCCGTCTTGTTCTGAGATCATCGGACCTGGCGTACCCTCGCCCTGATAGGGGGCCAAGAACAGGTCGCCCGGAGCCGCGCCAGCCCCGGCGTGAGTGGTGATCCTGACCGTCGAGGGGGTCAGCGACGGCGCCGAGACATAGTGCTGGATCG
>DATHPT010000316.1:0-2929 GCA_035483615.1 Solirubrobacteraceae bacterium
TCCGGCGTGCCTGCCTGCTCCGCATGGTAGCCGCGTGCCCGACCCTGTACTTAACGCGATTATGCGCCAACTACAGGAGAAGTTCCCCGGACACTAGGCCTTCACCCCATCCAACAGCGCAAACTGGCAACGATGTTCCAAGTACGCCGCAAGCGAACGCACCCCGTGACCAGCCGGTCCCAGGACGGCCCCCAGCCACAGCCGAGGGGCCGCCCCCACCGTCACGAACGAGGAACAAGGGAAAGAAGCGCCTGGAGGTGGTAGGCGCGCCCCCCAAGAAGGCAAGTCCCCCCCACGAGCCAAAGGGCGCGCCGCCGTCGAGAGTGAGGAGCGAGCGAGCAAAGCTCGTGAGCGACGAGCGTCGACGGCGGGCTCAAGCGCCCGGAGGCGAGCGGGACAAGCAGAGCGAGTGAGCGAAGCTCGTGAGCGACGAGCGACGAGCGACGAGCGACGAGCGACAACAGCGGGCTCAGCGCCCGGCGGCGAGAGAGGCCTTAGTGAGCCGCCTCGTACTCGGCCACGATGTTGGCCGGAATGCGTCCGCGCTCATTGACCTTGAAACCGCGCGACTTGGCCCACTCGCGGATTCGCGCACTCTGCTCGCGACCCGCCCCGCTGCGCGCGCGACGCCGCCGGGCCGGGGCGCTGGCTTTGCGCGAGTGTTCCACATACTGGGCTAGGTCTTTGCGTAGCTTGCCTGCGTTGCCGGAACTGAGGTCTATCTCATAGGAGACTCCGTCGAGACCAAAGGTCACGGTCTCAGTCGCCTCGCTCCCATCGAGATCGTCGACGAGAAGCACTTGTACCTTCTGTGCCATGGATTCAGCCCTTCCACGGAGCAACTATTTCGGATGCTAAACATATACCCAGCTCTTCGAGTACACAATTCAGCTCAGTGCAGTTTCTCCAAGAACATCTGCGGGAACGCCACGCGCCATCGGTTGCGGCCACTCAGCGTAATCAGGCATTAGGTGCACAGTTAACATTACGCCCACCAGTCCTCGCCAAGGCGCAATCTTGCTGACCGCTTGCGGGCACCGGCATGCATCACCACAAGAGGAGATAAACATGCCGTTGCACGAAATATCAGCTTTCGGTTCCCTCGCTTCGATCCGCTGTCCGGGACTCATCGCGGACCTCATCGTCCTCGCTCTTGGCGCGGCGCTTCGGACCCAGCTCATGGCGCAGCAGGATCCCCAGACCAATGAGGAAAGCCGCGCAGACAATCACTGACGGCGCGACTGCGGCAAGATCTGATGCCAAAGCGGGTCACCTCCACCCGTGATCGGTTGTGGTCCTTGGCGGGCGCCCGCGGCCTCCGCGCAGGGGGCCGATCAGCCCGGAGAAAGGCCGTCCTACCTGGCACTGTACCTCAGTGAATTACGGGCCTCACAACCGAAGGAGCATGCGCGTGTTGCCCAAAGTGTTCGGCTTGACGCGGTCAAGATCCAGGAACTCGGCCACTCCCGCGTCGTAAGAACGCAGCAACTCCGCGTAGACCTCAGGTGCCACCGGCGTGCCACTGATTTCGGCGAATCCGTGCCTGGTGAAGAACGAAACGGCGAAGGTCAGGACGAATACGCGCGCCACTCCGAGCAGTCGCGCACGGTCGAGCAACTCTGCCACGATCATGTGCCCGATGCCCTCGCCGCGCCTGCTCTCGTCAACCGCGAGGGTGCGGATCTCGGCGAGATCCTCCCACATAACGTGCAACGCCCCGCATCCGGCAACCGCGCCGTCGGCGGAACTCTCGGCGACGCAGAACTCCTGGATGTCCTCGAAGAGAATCACCATGTCCTTGTCGAGCAACCGCCCGGAGTCCACGTTCTGGTCGATCAGGGTACGGATTACCCGAACGTCCCTGGTCCGCGCTTGCCTGACTGTGTAACTCATCGCGACCACTGTAGCCTCATATTTCAATGGCATGCCGGGCCTTGTCGTGCGCTACTGGGGGAAATCGTTCCGCCATGCAATCGGTTCATCACGATCTGCCGCCGACGCCGGGGGCACATACCACACCGCGTCAATCGATGGAGGCAGAACGCTCGGACCGTTAGAATGGCAAAACTTTCGGCGAGTCGGTTGGCAGGGCCAGGCAGATCCAATATCGTGCTCGGATGTGCAGACAGTAAGAGGAGTTGCGTCGCTCGCGGCGATGGCTGTCGCCGTGACCGTCCTCCTCCCGGGCGGCTCGAGCGACGCGGCCACGGCCCTGCCGAGGCCGTCTCTCGGCCAACTGGTCGCGGAAGCGACAAAGCTGTCCAACGAGGTGGACTCGCTTAGCCAGCAGTACGACGGGCTGCAGATCCAGTTGTCGCACGCGCGAGCCGAAGAGAAACTGGCCAAGCTCGCGGCGGACCGCGCAGCCAAGGCGGTGAACGGCAGCCAGCAGGCGGTCGCCCAGCTAGCCGCGATGGGTTACATGAACCAGGGTATGGACCCCACCCTGCAAATGCTCACCAGCGGCAATCCAGAGCTGTTCCTGAACCAGGCGTCTACCGTCCAGGAACTGGACAACCAGGCGAGCGAACGACTCAGCACCCTACAGCGGGACCAGATCGCGTCCGCGCGGGCGCAGGCGACCGCCAAGGAAGAAATCGTCACGGTCGACCAGCTGCAGGTGGAGATCAATAGCAAGGTCTCGTCCATCCATGCCAAGCTTGACGTCCTGAACAGCTCCGCGTATGCGCAGGCGATGGCCGTCTTCGACCAGACCGGCAATTACCCGAACATCGTGATCCCAGAGGCGACCTCGGTCGGGACCGTGGCGCTGCGGGCCGCACTGAGCCGGCGCGGTTACCCCTACGTCTGGGCCGCCGCCGGGCCGTACGCGTTCGACTGCTCCGGGCTAGTCGTCTGGGCGTTCGCGCAAGAGGGGATCACGCTGCCGCATTACACAGGGGACCTGTGGAACTCGGGCATGCACGTG
>DATHPT010000317.1:0-2203 GCA_035483615.1 Solirubrobacteraceae bacterium
AGCATCCAGGGCATCCGGGTGCTGGCAGGCAGCGAGGTGAACATTCTGCCCGACGGGTCGCTCGACTACGAGGACGACCTGCTGGCTGAGCTCGATTGGGTGATCGCAAGCGCCCACACCGCGTTCGGGATGAGCGAACAGGCGATGACCGAGCGCATGATCGCCGCGACAGAGCACCCGCTCGTGGACGCGATCGGTCACCCGACGGGGCGCCTGATCGAACGGCGCGAGCCTTACGCGCTGGAGGTGCCCGCCCTGATCGACGCGGCCGTGCGTACCGGGACGATGCTCGAGATCAACGCGAACCCCGCCCGTCGTGACCTCAACGACATCCATGCTCGCGCGGCAGCCCAGGCTGGAGCGAGGCTCCTGATCAACTCCGACGCCCACTGGGTGGAGCGTTTCGAGGTGATGCGCTGGGGGGTGGCGACCGCAAGACGCGCGTGGCTGACGGCCCAGGACGTGGCCAATACGCGCCCGTGGGAGCAGTTCGAAGGTCTACGCAAGCAGACGCGGCAGTAGCCGCTCGAGCACCAACCGGTCCACCTCCGCACGGCGGAAGGGTTCGAGCGCGCTCAGCGCGTGCTCGGCGTAGCCGGGCCGCGGTTCGTCAAGCGCGGCCCGCAGGGCGCCCGCAAGATCCTCACCGACGAGCCGCGGGTCGAGCCGGCGGGCGATCGGGAGCGCAACATATGGGCCCGGTGAGGGGGTCGTCACGAGCATGCAACCGTCGGCCAGCGCCTCCAGCTGCGCGATCCCATAGTCCTCACGCCGGGCCGCACACATGAACACACGCGCGCGGCGCAACAGCGCGCGATAGTCCTCGCGGGAGAGCGTGCCCAGCACGCGCACCCCCGTGGCCGGCAGCGCATAGCCATGTCCGCGCAGCTCGCTCTCGGAGGCGCCGGCCACCAGCAGCTCCTCACCGGGCCTGGACGCGGCACGCCATGCCCGCAGGATCCGGTCGAGCCCCTTCTTGACAGGGTTGGCGGCGTAGGTGATCGCCGCGACGTCGCGCACCGGCTGCTGCCCTGAGGGCTCGACCGGCGCCGGCAGCACCAGCGCGCGTCTGGGATCGGCCACCGAGCCGGCCTCCTGCAGAGCCTCGGCGCTCTGCGGGAGCAGCAGCGGCGCTTCGCGCAGGCGACGGCGCTCGAGCGGTCGCTGCCACAAACCGTGCCGACCCGGGCGGTTGCCGACGGCGGAGGCGTCGAAGCGGATCGCGCCGGCTCGCGGCCACAGCAGCGCGCTGGTGGTGGTCGAGTAGATCAGTGCGCGCGCCTCCCGCCGGGCCAGCTCCGCCTGGAGGACCGAACGTGTGGCCCGCGCCCAGCACAGGTCGGTGAGCATCAGCGTTCGCACCGGCGAGGGCGGCTCGGGCCTGACGATCGCGGCGCTCACCCCGGCGCGCTGCAGCGAGGCAAGCAGCTCGTCATCGACCGCACGCAACCCGCCGGTGGCGCCGAGCGAGACGAGCAGCACGTCGAGCCGGTCGACCACCTCAGGTGGTGGCGCCGTTCATGCCCTGTGGGCGCAGCGCCTTGAAGCCGGGAGTGCGGGCCAGCGCGATCGAGCGCAGTGGCGAGGTGCGCAGCACGTGGAAGCGCACGCCGTCACGCTCCTCGATCGCAGCCACGGCTGCGTCCTGGCGGCGCCACCACAGCGCCACCGCGATCGCGAAACCGGCTCCGATGCCCGGGATCTGCGGCGCCAGGAACGCGAGTCCCCCGGCGGTGACAGTGAACAGCAGCAGCGGCCACAGCCTGTTCAGGAGCGTGGCCCCCGGGCGATATTCGGGGAGGGCAGTGCTGGCGCGCGCCTCGGCGAGCAGGCGCGCGATCGGGGGGTTGACCTCGGCGCGGCGGCCCAGGCGCAGACCGATCGCGGCGGCCACCACCCACCAGCCGACGGAGATCGGCACGATCGTGGCGTCGGTCGAGGGCGCCGCGGCAAGCACGGTGACGATCACAAGCGCCGTGGCGGCGGCGGCGCTGAGCAGGACGGTCGCCCTGAGAAAGTCGACGAAGTGCACGCCCTGTCGAGTTAGAGCAGGGCCTCGAGCAGCCCGCGCACGCCGCTCTGCCCGTCGATGATCAGATCGGCCTGCTCAGCCAGCTCGGGGGGCGTCTCCTCAGAGCCGACAGCCACGGGCACGGCCAGCTCGAGCGTGCCCGCATCGACGAGTGCCCGCAGCGCGCGGAAC
>DATHPT010000318.1:0-7439 GCA_035483615.1 Solirubrobacteraceae bacterium
CCATGCCCGCCGCGCTGCCGCCCCTCCCAGCGAGCGGCCCTGCACGCCGTCGGACCCCGGCGCTCAAAAAGTTGCGCAGGGTGCCCGTCACGCTGCTGGCCCTCGCAGCGGCCGGCCTCGCGTTGGGTACGCCGGCTGCGCCGGCCCAGCCTGTCACCCAGGGTGCGCTGGCGGCGCAGCTGAGCCACGAGCTGACGATCGCGGGCTCCCTGTCGGGGGCCTATGTGTACGACCTCAACACCGCCACCCCACTGTTCTCAGAGCGCGCGGAAGACCCGCGCCCGCCGGCCTCGGTGGAGAAGCTGTACACCGCCACCACCGCGCTCGAGCTGATGGGCCCCGGGGCGACGCTTTCAACGACCGTGCTCGGCACGGGCCATCTCGGCGTCGGGGGGCGCTGGGAAGGCAGCCTCTACCTGCGTGGCGGTGGCGATCCCACGTTCGGCAGCGCCGCCTTCGTCGCCGCCCACTACGGGGGTCAGGGCGCCACGGTGTCGGCGCTGGCCGGGCTGGTGCGGGCGGCCGGGATCCGCAGCGTGACCGGCAGCGTCAACGGCGACGAGTCCTACTTCGACTCCCTGCGGGGCGAGCCCGCCAGCGGCTACGCGTTCGACACCGATCTCGAAGGCGACCTGAGCGCGCTTGCGTTCAACCGCGGCGAAACCGGCTCGCAGGGCGGATCCCACGCCCCCGCGGCCTATGCGGCGCTGCAACTGCGAGGAGCGCTCAGGGCCGATGGAATCGCCGTGCACAGCGGCGGGGCCGCCAGCGCCCCCGCCGGCGCAAGTGTGATCGCCACTGAGAGCTCCCCCAGCCTCGCCGGGCTGCTCGGCCTGACGCTTGCGCCCTCTGACAACTTCTTCGCCGAGACCCTGCTGAAGGATCTCGGGGCACGCTACGGCGGCGCGGGCACCACCGCGGCCGGGGCGGCGGTGGTGCGCAGCACGATCGCCCGCCTGTTCGGACTGCACCCGCACCTGCTCGACGGCTCGGGGCTCTCCCATTCGGACTCAACCACCCCCAGGCAGGTGGTGTCGCTGCTGACAGCCCTCGCTCCCAGCCCGCTCGGCACCACGCTGCGCAACGACCTGGCCGTCGCCGGCCACACGGGCACGCTCTCCGAACGGATGCGCCGCACTCCCGCCAGTGGGCGCTGCCAGGCAAAGACGGGCACCCTGATCGGCGTGTCAAACCTCGCCGGCTACTGCCAGGCCCAGAATGGGGACATCCTCGCCTTCGCGTTCTTCACCGACGGGATCGAAACCGGCCGGGCCCACACGATCCAGGACAACATGGCGATCACCCTCGCCCGCTACTAGCGCCGGCTCCGCCCCGCTGGCGGCGCTAGGCCTCCTCCGATCACGGGAACGACCCCCAATCCCCCCAAACACCTGAGCTACTGTACGTCTCCCAGCAGCTTCAGCAGGCCGCTCTCGTCGAGCACCCGCACGTGCAGTCGCTCGGCCTTCTCGAGCTTCGAGCCGGGCGCCTCGCCCGCGACCAGGTAGTGAGTCTTCTTCGACACCGCGCTCGTCACCCGACCGCCCGCCGCCTGCACGCGCTCGGTGGCCTGCTCGCGCGAGAGCGTCGGCAGGGTGCCTGTCAGCACCAGCGTCTTGCCCGCCAGCGGACCGCTCGTCGGGGCGGGACCGGCTTCGGCGAACCGCAGCCCGATCGTGCGCAGGTCGGCGATCAGGGCGAGCATCCGCTCGTCCTCCAGCTGCGAGCGGATCACCGAGGCCATCTTCTCGCCGATGCCGGGCGTCTCGGCGATCTCCTCCTCGCTCGCCTCCAGCAGCGTGACGATGTTGCGAAAGCGGCTGGCGAGGTTGCGGCCGGTCACCTCCCCCACCTCCTCGATCCCGAGCGCGAACAGCACCCGCGCGAACGGTCGCTGCTTGGAGGCCTCGATCGCCTCCAGCAGGCTGTTGACAGACAGCTCCCCGAAGCCCTCCAGCTCGAGCAGCTGCTCGCGGTGCTCGTGCAATCGGTAGTAGTCGGCGGCGGTCCTCACGAGTCCCCGCTGCTGCAGCAGCGCCACCTGCTTCTCCCCGAGCCCGTCGATGTCCATCGCCGCCCGCCCCACGAAGTGCTTGAGCAGCTGCCAGGCCCGCTCGGGGCAGTCACGGTTGGGGCACTTGGTGAACACCGATTCCTTCGGCTTGACCGTCGGCGTGTCGCAGAACGGGCACCGCGCCGGCGGACGGGTCTCGGGTGGGCGTTTGCTGTGCTCCACCACATGCGGCGCCGGGGAGACCACCTGGGGGATCACATCGCCCGCCCGCAAAACGATCACCTCCTCACCGGCGCGAATGTCCTTGCGCACGATGTCCTCCTCGTTGTGCAGGGTGGCGAGCTTGATCACCACGCCCCCCACCCCCACCGGCTCGAGCATCGCATAGGGGCGCAGGTCGCCGAACTTGCCCACGTTCCACATCACCGCGTTCAGGCGGGTCACCGCGGTGGTGGGCGGGAACTTCCAGGCCACCGCCCAGCGCGGGTCGCGCCCGACCGAGCCGAGACGACGCTGGAGCGCCAGGTCTGACACCTTGATGACCACCCCGTCGATCTCGAAGTCGAGCTCCCCCCGGCGCTCCTGCCAGTGCAGGCACTGGGCCACAACCTCGTCCTCGCTGTGCAGGAGCTGGATGTCCCGGTTCACCCGGAAGCCGTGCTCGCGCAGCCACTCGAGCGCTTCCCAGTGGGTCTCGAATTTGAGCTCAGGCGCAACCCCCACCTGGTAGGCCCACATCGACAGCGGACGCTCAGCCATCTGGGCGGGGTCGAGCTGGCGCACTCCCCCGGCCGCCGAGTTGCGCGGGTTCATGAACGTCGACAGGCCCTCTTCGGCACGGCGCTCGTTGACCGCCGCGAAGTTCTCGAGCGACATGTATACCTCACCCCGCACCTCCAGCAGCGGAGGGGCGTCCTCGACGTGCAGGGGTATCGCTCCGATCGTGCGCAGGTTGTGGGTCACGTCCTCCCCCACCTCGCCGTTGCCCCGCGTGGCGCCCCGCTCCAGCGAACCGTCGCGGTAGAGCAGGCTGACCGCCAGCCCGTCCACCTTCGGCTCCACCACATACTCAAAGCGCCTGCGCACGATCCCTTCGCGCCCGAGATGGGCCTGCATGCGCGCCACCCACGCCCGCAGCTCCTCCTCGCTGCGAACGTTGTCCAGCGAGAGCATCGGCTCCAGGTGCTCCACCTTCTCCAGGCGACCCACCGGCTCCCCGCCGACCCGCTGGGTCGGCGAGTCGGGGGTCAACAGCTCTGGGAACTCCGCCTCGAGCCCCCGCAGCTCATCGAGCAGCGCGTCATACGCATCGTCTGCGATCTCGGGATCGTCGAGCACGTAGTAGCGGTGCCCGTGGTGCACGAGCACCGCCCGCAACTCAGCCACGCGCTCGAGCGTCTGCTTTGACGGTCCGCTCACGCGCTCCCGCCGTCGAGGACCGGTGCGAGCAGCGCGTGCAGGTCGAACCCACGCAACGCCTCCAGGCCCTGACGGTCGGTCAGGTCGAAATGGATCGGGGTCACGGCGATCCGCCCCGCCGCCACGGCCGCGAGATCGGTGCCGGGCTCGTCGTGGAAGCCCGGGTCGGCCCCATAGATCCAGTAGCGCTGGCGGGTGTCCGAGCCGTCCTCATGCGGCACCACCTTCAGCTCGTCGCGGTAGATGCGCTTGCCGAGGCTCGCCACCTCGATCCCGTCAGGCTCGCCGGCGGGAACGTTCACGTTGAGCAGCGTGCCGCTCGGTATCGGCAGCTCCTCGATGCGCTCCACCAGCCGTGCCACGAACGTGGCCGCCACCTCGAAGTCGAAGCCCCCGTCATAGCGAAAGTCAAGTGCCCGTCCCCGCGACTGCTGGGAGACCGCGATCGCCGGCAGCCCCAGCACCACACCCTCCAGGGCCGCCGCCACGGTGCCCGAATAGGTGATGTCATCGCCGAGGTTGGCGCCATGGTTGATGCCCGACACCACCAGATCGGTGTCGAAGCCCTCCACCAGCCCCAAACGCGCCAGCCGCACGCAGTCCACCGGGGTGCCGTCGGTGGCGTAGCCGACCGTTCCGTCGGAAAACGTCACCTCCTCCACCCACAGCGGACGCCTGGTGGTGATCGAGCGCGCCATCGCCGAGCGGTTGCCGTCCGGGGCGATCGTCACCAGTCGCACCCCCGGCACCTCCACCAGGGCCCGACGCAGCGCCTGCAGCCCGTCGGCCTCGATCCCGTCGTCGTTGGTGAGCAGCACTCTCAGCACACCCCCAGCATAGGGTTCGGGGCGGCCCCGGGCAGGACACGGCGCCTCAGGCGTCCGGGTAGGCGACGGACGCGAGCGCCAGGCCGTGGGCGGGCACGGTGGAGCCGGCCTGCTCGCGTGGCCTGCCCTCCAGCAGCCTCGCCAGGTCCGCGAGCTCGCGGCGTCCCTCGGCGACCTCGAGCATCGTCCCCACCAGGACCCTGTTCATATGGCGCATGAATGTCTGCGCCTCGATCCAGAACTCGAGCACGTCGCCCACGGCTCGCCACTCGGCGCCGATCACGGTGCGCTGGAAGCGCGTGTGCTCGGTCTCGGTGGGCGTGAACGCGGTGAAGTCATGGCTTCCCGGCAGCAGCTTCGCGCACTCTTCGAGCAGCCCGAGGTCGAGCTCCCGCGGCCACCACAGCGTCCGGCCGCGCTCGAACACGTCGCGTGTGCCTCTGGCGAGCACCCGGTAGCAGTAGGTCCTGCTGCTGGCGTCACGCCTCGCGTCGAACCCGTCGGCAGCCGGCTCGCACGCGAGCACCGCGATGTCGGGCGCCAGCAGCGAGTTGAGTCGCTGCGGATCGACCGCCTCGTGGCGATAGCTCGCCACCTGGCCCCACGCGTGCACCCCGCGGTCGGTGCGGCCGGCCACCGTGAGCGTGAGCGGCGCCCCGTCGAGGTCCCGATCCCCAAGGATCGTCCTCAATGCTCGCTGCAGCTCGCCCTGCACGGTACGCTGACCGGGCTGGCAGGCCCAGCCGAAGAACTCGGCCCCGTGGTACTGCAGGGTCAGCTTCGATACCACCTGTGTCCCACCGGGGGTGCGCGGCGCGCGGCGGGCGCTACACCAGCTCGAGGTAAACCATCTCGGTCGCGTCGGAGCGACGCGGCCCGAGCTTGAGAATGCGCGTGTACCCGCCCGGCCTGTCGGCGTAGCGGGGCGCGACCTCCTCGAACAGCTTGTGCACGGCGAACTTGTCCTGAGAGAGCGTCGACAGCGCCTGGCGGCGAGCGTGCAGGTCGCCCCGCTTGGCGAGCGTGATCAGCTTCTCGATCTCAGGCTTCACCGCCTTCGCCTTCGCTTCGCTTGTCTTGATCCGCTCATGCTCAAGCACCTCCTTGGTGAGGTTCATGAGCAGCGACTTGCGATGCGCCGAGTCGCGGCTTAGCTTGTTGCGTGTCTTCTGGTGTCTCATGGCTTGGTTCGCTTGGGAGGGCAGATGCCCGTGCGACCGATCAGTCTAGAGGGCAGATCGCACAGGCGGGCTCTCCCTAGTCCTGGCGTAGGTGCAAACCCCGTGCCTCGAGCGTTTCGATGACCTCGTCGATCGACTTCTTGCCGAAGTTCGGGATCGCGTTGAGCTCGCCCTCGGACTTGGAGATCAGGTCGCCCACCGTCTGGATACCGGCGCGCTTGAGGCAGTTGTAGGAGCGCACCCCGAGCTCCAGCTCCTCGATCAGGATGCTCCACTCCTCGCCCTGCAGCGCCGCCGGCGCTCCGCCACCGCCGACCGCGAGGCCGTGACCGTCGAGCTGACCGCCCGGGACTGACCGCAGCTCCTGGATGCGGTCCGCGTCGGTGAAGATCGCAAGCTGGGAGATCAGCAGCTCGGCCGCCTCACGCAGCGCCGCCTGCGGCTCGATCGAGCCGTCGGTCTCGATGTCGAGCGTGAGCTTGTCGAAGTCGGTCTTCTGTCCCACACGCGCTTGCTCCACCGCGTAGGCCACACGACGCACGGGCGAGAAGATCGAGTCGATCGGGATCACGCCGATCGGCTGATCGGGCGACTTGTTCTCCTCGGCGGGCCGGTATCCGCGGCCGCGGCCGATCGTCATGTAGAGCTCGAGCTTGGTCTTCTTCTCGAGCGTGGCGATGTGCACGTTCGGGTTCAGGATCTCAACGCCGGCGGGCAGGTCGATGTCCTTCGCCGTGATCTCACCGGGACCGGTCACCACCAGCGGCGCCTCGACCTCGCTCGCATCGGAGTGCATCCGGCACACGATGCCCTTCAGGTTGAGCACGATGTCGGTCACGTCCTCCTTGACGCCCTGGACAGTGGAGAACTCGTGCGCCACGCCCTCGATGCGCACGCTCGTGACGGCGGCGCCGGCGAGCGAGGAGAGCAGCACGCGGCGCAGTGAGTTGCCGAACGTGTAGCCGAATCCGCGGTCCAGCGGCTCGATGGTGAACGTGCCACGGTTCTGCTCCACGGACTCGCTTGTGATCCGGGGGATTTGGAAGTCGAGCATCAGGGTCCTAACGTCGTTTTGGTCTCAAACCGGTGCCTGCTGAGAGCACCGGCTCTGGCGCGCCGCCACCCCCCAAGAGGCGCCGGCGGGGGAAGCGTCTACTTCGAGTACAGCTCGACGATGAGCTGCTCCTGCACTGGCGCGGCCACCTCGCGGCGCTCGGGCCGGCGCAGGACCTTGGCCGTGAGCGACTCGTGGTCGGCCTGGAGCCACGCGGGGATCTGTCCGGTGAGCTCGGTGGCGTCCCTGACCACCTGCGTGGCGGCGGTGTCGGCCTTGATCGCGATCACCTCGCCGGGGCGCACCTGATAGCTGGGGATGTTCACGCGCCGCCCGTTGACCGTCCAGTGGCCGTGGCGGATCAACTGGCGGGCCTGGCGGCGGGAGGCGGCGAAGCCGAGGCGCACAAGCACGTTGTCCAGGCGGCACTCCAGCAGCGCGAGCAGGTTCTCGCCGGTGATCCCCGGCTGGCGCGAGGCCTTCTCGTAATAGCCGTGGAACTGCTTCTCGAGCACCCCGTAGTACCGGCGCGCCTTCTGCTTCTCGCGCAGCTGCAGGCGGTACTCGCTCTGCTTCTGGCGTCCGCGGCCGTGCTCGCCGGGCGGGTAGGAGCGGCGCTCGACGCCGCACTTGTCGGTCAGGCAGCGCTCGCCCTTCAGAAAAAGCTTCTGACCCTCGCGACGGCACTGCTTACATTGGGGGCTTGTGTCTCTTGCCATTCTCTACGCTCTTCTATAGGTGTGAAGGTTGGTGGTTCTTCGGTTAGACGCGCCGGCGCTTACGCGGGCGACAGCCGTTGTGGGCCTGCGGAGTGACATCCTTGACGCCGGTCACCTCTAGACCGGCGGCCTGCAGCGAGCGAATCGCCGTCTCACGACCCGAGCCGGGACCCTTGACGTAGACCTCGACCTTCTGCAGCCCTTGCTCCAGACCCTTGCGCGCGG
>DATHPT010000319.1:0-9325 GCA_035483615.1 Solirubrobacteraceae bacterium
CCGCAGGAGAGCGTCGTGGAGGCTGACTCCTGGATGAGCGCCGGAGACTTTACTTCGAGGGAATACACGCTTCGCAACAAGGCGGGCGAACCCACAGGGATGGATGGTTGTAACCGGCTGCCGTTCAGCCCCTCGATCAGCGTGGCCCCGGACGGGCAGGCTGGTAGCAGTCCGACAGGGCTGACCGTTGGCATACACGTTCCCCAAGGCGCGAGCTTGAACTCCGCCGGCCTGTCAGAGGCGGACGTGAAGGATACGAAGGTTGCGTTGCCCGCGGGCGTAGGGCTCAATCCAGCGGCGGCGGACGGCCTGCAAGCCTGCTCGGAAGCTCAGGCGGCGCTCGATAGTCCGGGTTTGTCCGCCTGTCCGGAAGCGTCAAAGGTTGGGAGCGTAAAGATCAAGACCCCGTTGCTTGCGAACCCGCTCGAAGGAGCGGCATACCTCGCGGCGCAGGACGCCAATCCTTTCGGAAGCCTGGTCGCGTTGTATGTGCTTGTCGAAGATCCGGTATCGGGATCGCGCGTAAAGCTCGCGGGGGACGTGCAGCCCGATCCCGTGACGGGTCAGTTGGTCTCGACCTTCAAGGACACTCCCCAGCTTCCCTTTGAAGATTTCGAACTTCACTTCTTCGGCGGCGATCGCGCTCCGCTATCCACGCCCAGCTTGTGCGGGCCCTATACGACCACGACGTCGCTCGCGCCGTGGTCTGGCAGCGAGGGCGCCGCCCCATCATCGACGTTCGATGTCCTCTCAGGCCCGAACGGCGCTTTGTGCTCTGATCCGCTGCCATTTGCGCCGGTGTTGACTGCTGGCACATCCAGCATCCAGGCCGGTGGCTTCAGTCCGTTCGCAATGACCGTCTCACGCTCTGACGGCAACCAGGATCTACAGGCGATCCAGTTGAGGATGCCTCCGGGTCTCTTGGGCACGCTGGCGAGCGTAAAGCTCTGCCCGCAAGCACGGGCAAACGCCGGTTCGTGTGGTCCGGAAAGCCTGATCGGGCACACCACTGTCAGCGTCGGGGTTGGCGGAGACCCGTACAGCGTGACGGGTGGTGAGGTGTTCATCACAGAAGGCTACGAGGGGGCTCCTTATGGCTTGTCGATTGTCAACTCTGCCAAAGCTGGGCCATTCGATCTTGGGAAGGTGATTGTCAGGGCGAAGATCGAGGTGAATCCCGATACCGCGGCGCTGACGATAACGACGGATCCGTCGGGTCCGTTCGCGATCCCTCACATTCTTGACGGGATTCCCCTACAGATTCAGCACGTAAACGTGAACATTGATCGTCCCGGGTTCACGTTCAACCCCACCAACTGCAGTCCGTTGGCGATCACGGGAAGATCCACGAGCGATCAGGGGACAAGCAGCGCTTTGAGCGTTCCGTTCGAGATCACCAATTGCGCTGTGCTTGCATTCAAACCAAAGCTCACGGCAACGACGGCAGGCAGGACTTCACGAGTGAATGGAGCGAGTCTCTCGGTGAAGCTCACCTATCCGGCGGGCCATCTCGACGCAAATATCGCGAAGGTCAAGGTGGATCTGCCGAAGCAGCTTCCGTCCAGGCTGACGACATTGCAGAAGGCATGTCCTGCGGCAACATTTGAAGCCGACCCTGCGTCTTGTCCCACATCGTCGATCGTCGGCCATGCGGTGGCGCGCACTCCGGTGTTGCCTGTGGCGTTGACAGGCCCTGCGTATTTCGTCTCGCATGCCGGAGAAGAATTCCCCAGCCTGATCGTTGTGCTCCAAGGGTACGGCACCACGGTTCACATCGTGGGGAGCACATCCATCAACGAAAGGACTGGTGTCACGAGCAGCACGTTCAAGAGTGTCCCGGATGTACCTGTGGGCACGTTCGAACTGACGCTCCCCCAGGGCAGGTATTCCGCACTCGCCGCCAATAAGAATCTCTGCACAGTCAAGAAGCTCGCGATGCCGACAGCTTTTGTGGCGCAGAATGGCGCCAGCATCCATACGAGCACGCCGATCACGCCCCTGGGCTGCACAAAGCACAGATCTAAGGGGTCCCGGGCAAAAACCAGGAGGGCAGGCGTGCACCGTGGGGTTGACGGCGGGACTGGGAAGCGATGAGATGCGCGGCAAGCCGGGGGATGCACTGGACGCGCTGGACCCGGGCTGTGCTTCGAGCGCACCTCGCAACGACCTTGATCGTGAGCAGGTGGTGGATATCCAGCGCGCGCGGATACTTGCTGGGATGCTCGACGTCGCCGCCGAGCGCGGTGCTGGAAACGTGACGGTCGCACACGTCGTCGCGCGATCGGGCGTTTCTCGCCGTACCTTCTATGAGATTTTCGAGGACCGTGAGGACTGCTTCCTTGCTGCGTTCGACGAGGCAGTTGGACGGATCGAGGCGGTGGTCCTGCCGGCCTACCGGCGAGGAGCGAAGTGGCGCGAGCGGGTCCGAGCTGGACTGACGGCCATGCTTGAGCTCCTCGATCTGGAACCCGGGGTGGGTCGGTTCGTGATCGTCGAGACGCTCGGAGCTGGACCCCAGGCGCTGGAGCGCCGTCAACACGCGCTCGACCGGATGGCCTCTGCGATAGGGGAGGGAAGCGAGGAAAAGGAGAGGAGCCAAGCCCTGCCGCCTCTCACCGCCGAGGGCATCGCCGGTGGGGTGCTCTCGATCGTCCATGCGCATCTTGTCGAGGGGAATCCGACGCCGCTGGTGGGACTGGCCAATCCACTGATGAGCATGATCGTGCTCCCCTACCTCGGCCCGGCCGCAGCCCGCAAAGAGCTCGAACGCCCGGTTCCTCGCCGCTCCCGCAAATCGAACGGCGCGAGCTTCAACCCCCTCAAGGGCCTGGAAATGCGCCTCACCTACCGCACGGTGCGAGTTCTGATGGCGATCGGCGAGCACCCCGGCGTCTCGAACAGGCGCATCGCCGAAGCCGCCGGAGTCTCCGACCAGGGCCAGATCTCAAAGCTGCTCGCCCGCCTGGACTCCCTCAGCCTGATCGAGAACAGCGGCTTCGGCCAGGCCAAAGGCGAGTCGAACTCGTGGTACCTGACTGAACGCGGTCGCGAGATCGAGCAGGCGATCCGCGAGCAGACGAACGGCAGGCACTGATGGCTGGGGCTGTCGCCGCCCGCTTCTGATCCACACTCAGCCCCGTCGCGAATAACAGGCATGCTCGAAACGGCGTGGCCTGGGAGATGAGGATCGCGATTGTCGGCGCCGGGATCTCCGGCATGGCGGCGGCGCATCTGCTGCATCGACGGCACGAGATCGTCGTGTTCGAGGCCGGTGATCGCGCCGGTGGCCACTCCAACACGATCCGGGTGGACACGCCCGAGCAGACCCACCATGTGGACACCGGCTTCATGGTGTTCAACGACCGCAACTACCCGAGCTTCGAACGTCTGCTGAGCCAGCTCGGGGTCGCCTCCCAGCCCTCGGACATGAGCTTCGGAGTCAGCGACGGCCTCGGTGACTTCGAGTACAACAGCGCTTCGCCGAACGGCCTGTTCGCAAAGCGGGCACACCTCGTCATGCCCTGGTTTCATCGCATGATCGCCGACCTCGTGCGCTTCAACCGCGCGGCGCGGGAGCTGTTGAGCGGCGAACAGGAGAACGTCGCCTTCGGCGAGTGGCTGGCGCGGCGGGAGTTCTCAGAGGCGTTCGTGCAGCGTCTGATCGTGCCGCAGGTGTGCGCGGTGTGGTCGGCCGATCCACGTCAGATGTGGAGCTTCCCCGCGCGCTTCCTCGCAGAGTTCTTCGACAACCACGGGATGCTCGGGCTGCGTGGTCGACCGCGCTGGCGCACGATCGCCGGAGGCTCCGAGTGCTACGTGCGCGCCCTCACGCAACCGTGGAGCGAGCGTTTGCGGCTCGGCACGCCGGTGCAGGCGATCGAGCGCCAGGAGAACGGAGTCACGGTCAAGCCGCGTGGCGGCGAGGCCGAGCGCTTTGAGGAGGTGGTGATCGCTACCCACTCAGATCAGGCGCTGGCTTTGCTCGCCGACCCCAGCGACCGCGAGCGAGAGATCCTTGGCGCGATGCCCTACCAGCACAACGAGGCGGTGCTCCACAGCGATGCGCTGATGCTCCCACGCCGCCGCCGCGCCAGAGCGAGCTGGAACTATCACCTGCTGGAGCAACCCGGTGAGCGAGCCACCGTCACCTACCACATGAATCGTCTGCAGTCATTGCGGGCAGACCGTGAGCTGTGCGTTACGCTCAACCGCACCGAGGCGATCGACCCGAACAAGGTGATCCGCAAGATCCCCTACGCCCATCCGGTCTATACGGACGCCGGCCTCCGTGCGCAGGCCCGTCGCGAGGAGATCAGCGGCCACAATCGCACTCACTACTGCGGCGCCTACTGGGGCTGGGGCTTTCACGAGGACGGGGTTGTCAGCGGGCTCGCCGTGGCCGAGCGCTTCGGGTTGCGGCTGTGAGCGCCAGCGCGATCTACGAGGGCACAGTGCGCCACCGGCGCTTCGCGGTGCGCTCCCACGAGTTTCGCAGGCGCTTGGCGCTCGCCTACATCGACCTCGACGAGCTGCCGCGCCTGCTTGGGGGACGTTTGCTTGCAAGCGGCCCGGGTCTCGTTCGCTTTCGCCGCGGTGACTATCTCGGCGAACCGCACAGGCAGCTCGCCGAGTCTGTGCGTGATGCCGCCGAGGCGCAAACCGGTGTGCGCCCCGGTGGGCCGATCCGGCTGCTCGCCAACCTCAGCGCTCTGGGTCACTGCTTCAACCCGGTGAGCTTCTACTACTGCATGGATCGAGCGGACACCCGAGTGAGCATGGTGGTGGCCGAGGTGACGAACACTCCCTGGGGCGAGCACCGGACCTATGTGCTCGGGGAGGACTCCGGCATCGAGGCACGGTCGCCCGAGCTCGGATCGTCTGCTCACAGTCCCGTGCTTGCCGGCAGCACCGCCAAGATGCTCCACGTATCCCCCTTCATGGGCATGGATCACCGCTACGAGTGGCGCATGACCACACCCGGGCCGACGCTCTCGGTTCACATCGCAAGCAGACGGGAGGGGCAGGTTGCGTTCGACGCCACCCTGTCTCTGCGCCGCCGCGAGTTGACGCGCGGGTCGCTCCCCGGATTGGCGGTGACCACCATGCGCACGCTCGGCTCGATCTACACGCAGGCGGCGCTGCTGAAGCTCAAGGGCGTGCCGGTGCACGCCCACGCCGGAGGCGATCGCGCATGACCACACGTCTGTCACGCGCGATCGCGCACGTTTTCCTGAGGCGCATCAGGGCGGGCAGCCTGACGATCGTCGAGGATGGCCGGCGACTCACGTTTGGAGAGGGCGCGCCGGCGGCCACGGTGTACGTGCGCTCGCCCCGGGCATGGCGCAAGCTGCTGCGCGGCAGCAACGGGCTCGCCGAGGCCTACGCGCGGCGGCTGTGGGACTCGCCGGACCTGACGCGCGTGGTGAGGGTCGCCGCCCGCAACGCCGGCGGACTCGATCGCTTGCGCAGTTCGCTCGCGCCGCTGCTGGTGCCGCTCCAGCGAGTCCGGGGACTCCTCAGCCGCAACACGCGCAGTCGCCGGCGCCGCGACATCGCCGCTCACTATGACCTCGGCAACGACCTGTTCGAGCTGATGCTCGACCCGACCATGACCTACTCCTGCGCGCTGTTCGAGCGACCGGAGATGACGCTCCAGCAAGCCGCGGTGGCAAAGCTGGAGCGTGTCTGCGAGAAGCTTGAGCTGCGGCCCTCAGACCACGTGCTGGAGATCGGCAGCGGCTGGGGAGCGTTCGCGCTGTACGCCGCCCGCACGCGCGGTTGCCGCGTCACCACCACCACGATCTCGCTCGAGCAGCACCGCTACGCCTCCGATCAGGCGCGCCGCGCCGGGCTGGAGGACCGCGTGGAGGTGCTGCTCGAGGACTACCGCGACCTGCGCGGCAGCTACGACAAGCTCGTCTCGATCGAGATGATCGAGGCGGTCGGCTGGCAGCACTTCGACACGTTCTTCGGGCGCTGCTCGGAGCTGCTGAAGCCCGAGGGAGCAATGCTGTTGCAGGCGATCGCGATCGAAGATCGTGCCTACGAGGTCGAGAAGGCCTCGAGGAGCTTCATGAACACCTACATCTTCCCGAACGGCTGCCTGCCGTCGATGCGAGTGATCGGGCGCAGCGTCAAGCGGCGCACAGACATGGCTGTCGCCGATGTCGAGGACATCACCGATCACTACGTCCTCACGTTGCGCCACTGGCGAGTGAATTTCGAGCGCAACGCCGAGCGGCTTGCCGCCCTCGGCTACGACGAGCGCTTCAGGCGCATCTGGCGGCTGTATCTGGCCTATTGCGAGGCGGGCTTCATCGAGCGGCGCATCCGCGACGTGCAGCTCGTGCTGACCAAGCCGGGTCGAGCGGCGCACCTCAGCTCCTCGCTCGCGAATGAGCCAGTGCTCAGGGGCGCAGCGGTCGGTTAGCTCCGCTCGCGGAGCCTGGACTCACCGGCGTGGGCGCCGGCTGAACAGGCGTGCGGTTATCGCGTCGAGCACAAACGTCGGTCCGCCTGCGGCGAGCCTCGCCAGCTCCGAGCGACCGCCGGGGCCGAGCACGCGCCGGTCGGCTTCGATCGCGCTCACTACCTTCGCGGCCCATTCCTCGGGAGCCACCCGGTCCCAACCGGAGGTGTCCATGTGGCGCCCGTACACGTCGTCGGTGGCGCTCAGCATGTCGGTCGCCACGCCGGGCGTCACAAGGTGCATCGCGTGCACGCCGGTACCCCGCAGCTCACGGCGCAACGATTCGGTGAGCGCCACCACGCCGGCCTTCGAAGCGGCGTAGGTGCTTGCGGCGGGAAAGTGCGCATAGCCGCTGATCGACGCGTTGTTGACGATCGTCCCGCGACGGCGCTTGAGCATTCCCGGCAGCACCCGCTGGGTGAGGTGCGCCACCGCCACCAGGTTGACCTGGAACATCGCGTACACCTCCTCGATCGCCTGCTCCTCGAGCAGGCCGCCGGTCATCAGGCCCGCGTTGTTGACAAGCAGGTCGATCTGGCTCAGCTCGCCCCCAAGCTGCTCGCAGCACTCCTCGATGCTCTCCCGTGAGGAGAGATCCATGTGGACCGCCCTCACCGCGTGGGCGCCACCGGGCGGGGGCAGAAGATCCTCGAAGCTCTCGACCGAGCGCACCCCTGCCAGCACGCTGTGCAGCGGCAGCTCGCTCAGCCGCTCGACAAGGGCGCGGCCGATGCCGCGGTTTGCTCCCGTGACGAGCGCTCTGGCGCCCGCGAGGTTCATCGCTCAAGCGTAGGAGGTCCGCGACGACCTGGCGGGTCCCAGCAGATGCGAGCGCTGTAAGGGCAGAGCCAGCAGTGGCGGGTGCTGTGCTCAATGCCACCCGCATATCCATCTGCTCGACCATGGCGCGGCTTGCCAAGATGGGTGTGTGAGCACAGTCTCAGAACGGCGCACCCCGCGCCTGACGGCCGTGATGCGCGAAGGCGAGCGGGTCACGCCACTCGAGCTGTTCTTCGATCTCGTGTTCGTGTTGGCGCTGACGCAGTGCACCACGCTGATGGCGAGGACGCCAACGTGGGAAGGCCTGCTGAAGGGGCTGCTGGCGCTGGGGATGCTGTGGTGGTCCTGGGGCGGGTATGCGTGGTTGACGAGCGTGATCGATCCGGAGGAGGGGACCGTGAGGTTGGCGATGTTCGCCGCGATGGCGGCGCTGCTCGTGGCGGCGTTGGGCGTGCCCGGCGCGTTTGGCAGCGAGGCGCTGCTGTTCGCTTGTGCTTACGGGGTCGTGCGCGCGGCGCACATCGTGCTGTTCACGATCGCAAGCCGCGACGACGCCGCCCTGCGGCGCTCGGTCACCGGGCTTGCGATCAGCACCGCGATCGGAGTGGGGCTGCTGGTGGTGGCGGCGTTCACCCATGGAGCGCTGCAGCTGTGCCTGTGGGCGCTGGCGCTGGCGCTCGACACGGGAGGACCGTACCTGTTCGGCGCGGACGGCTGGAAGCTCGTGCCCGGGCATTTCGCAGAGCGCCACGGACTGATCGTGCTGATCGCGCTCGGCGAGTCGATCGTGGCGCTCGGGGTGGGCGCGAAGGTGGTGCTCGACACTGGGATCGTGGTGGCGGCGGTTCTCGGGGTGGTCGTGGCGGCGACGCTCTGGTGGGTGTACTTCGACGTCACCGCGATCGTCGCCGAGCGACGGCTCTCGCAGACGAAAGAGGGCCGTGAGCGCAACGAGATGGCGCGCGACTCCTACTCCTACCTGCACTTTCTGATGATCGCCGGGATCGCGCTGCTCGCGGTCGGGATGAAGATCACGCTCGAGGACGTAAACGGCTCATTGAAGCTCGTGCCTGCCGCCGCGCTGCTCGGTGGGGCGGCGCTCTACCTGCTTGCGCATGTGGCGTTCCGCCTGCGCAACATGCACACCCTCGGCACGCGGCGGCTGGTGTGCGCGATCGTGCTGATGGCGCTGGTGCCCGTCACGGTCGCGCTCGGGCTCTCGTCGCTGCTGACGCTTGGCGTCCTCGCGGTGATCCTGACCGCTCTGATCGCCTACGAGGCGCTGCGCTACGCCGACGCGCGTGAGCGGGTCAGGCACCAGGCCGCATCCAGATAGGCAAGCGGCCTGGCGCAGGCGCACGTCGGCGGAAGGACCGTCGGCGGAAGGATCGGTCGGCGGAAGGATCGTCGGCGGACGGCTCCGCTAAGGCCCGAACGGCCCTCCGAATAGATCCTGCTTGAGCACGAGACCCGCGAGCACCGCATAGCCGAGGTCGGTCGGATGGATGTCCATCAAGGGGGTGCAGAAGTTCGTGAGCAGGCAGATCGTCGGCTGCTCGCGCGGGCCGGGCGGGTTGAACACCGGCAGCGGATCGGCAAAGCGCGCCCCGACCGTTCCCGCGACCTGCTTCATCACTTCGTTGAGCTGAGCCGTGAGCTGGTCTGAGCCTGGGAGTGAGGATCCGAACGGGTTGTAGAGCCCGAGCACGATGATCTTCGCGTGTGGCGCCGCCCCGCGCAGATCGGCGAGGATCAGCCCGAGGTTAGAGGCGATGTGGGCGAACAGCGCCGGCGCCTGTTCGGCTATGCAAGCCGGTTCGAGTTTGCAGATGCCCTCGGTCACGCCGAGCGCGTCGTTCGCTCCGATGTCGATCGTGATCGGATTGACGGCGCCTGGATTGGCCTGCAGATAGGCGAGCGCGTCGGAGAGCTGCGAGGAGCTGGCGCCGCCCACATACGGGTGGTGCAGAGGAAAGGCGAGCTGGTATTCGCACGGGCCTTTGATGAACGATTCGGTCGTCTCGCCGGGACAGCCGTCGTTGACGATCTGCAGGCCGCGGTCGGCCAGGCGCAGAA
>DATHPT010000320.1:0-6670 GCA_035483615.1 Solirubrobacteraceae bacterium
GTGGCTCGGGCGGACGCTCGTCGGGACCACCGACAACGACTACGAGGGCTCACTCGAGCATGTGCGTCCCTCGGTCGAGGACGTCGACTATCTGCTGGCGGCGGTCAACGAGTTCTTCGCCACGGAGCTGGGCCGCGGAGATCTCGCTGGAGCCTATGCGGGGGTGCGTCCGCTGATATCCACCGGCGACACGAAGAAATCGGTCGACATCTCGCGCAAGGCGGAGCTCTATGAGACATCGAGCGGCATGATCACGATCACAGGCGGCAAGCTCACGACCTGGCGGCGGATGGCGAAGATGGTGGTCGACCGGATGGTCGAGCGCGAAGCCCGCGATGCGCCCTGCCGCACCGCCGAGATCCCCCTCGGGCAGGTGGTCGCGGGCGGCGAGCTGCCTGCGGTGGCCGGCGTTTCCGAGTCCGCTCGGACGGCGCTGGCGGCTCGCTACGGCTACGGGGCCCATGAGGTGCTGGCCCTGGTCGCCGAGCGGGCGGAGCTTGCCCAGCCGATCGTCCCGGGCCTCCCCGACCTGATGGCAGAGGTCGTGATCGCCGCTCGTCGAGAGCAGGCTCGCAGCCTCGGCGACGTGCTGTTGCGACGCACACGACTCGGTCTGATCGCCGCCCGTGAGCTGCTGGGCGAGGGCTCCGATCGAGCGCCGAGGGTGGGAGGCGTAGCCGGTGTGATGGCGGGTGAGCTCGGTTGGAGCGAGCGGCGCACCGCGGAGGAGACCGAGCGCTTCCTGGAGGAGGCCCGGCTGGAGGGCATCCTTGTCGAGGATCGCTAGGGAGCGCGGCGCCGCGCAGTCTGTCGGTCTCGCGGTCGATCCCCACTTTGTCCCTCGAAGATGACAACTCCACGCGCCCTTCGAAGATGACGACCGTCGCCCCCCTCTACCGCCTCACGGCCGCCGGGCACGTGCTCGAGCTCGGTCGCAGGCCGTGGCTGATGGGTGTTGTCAACGCGTCGCCGGACTCCTTCAGCGACGCGGGTCGCTACCGCACGATCGAGCGGCGGTTGGAGCTCGCAGCCGAGCTGCTGGCCTCGGGAGCGGACATCCTCGATGTGGGAGGCGAGTCGGCGAGCACGAACCGCGCGCCGGTCGAGGTCGAGCAGGAGATCGAGCGAGTGGCGCCACTGATCCAGCGGATCGTGGGGGAGCTCGACGCGATCGTGTCGGTCGACACCTACAAGCCGGCGGTCGCCCGCACGGCGATCGCGGCGGGCGCGTCGATCGTCAACGACGTCAGCGGGTTGCGCGATCCCGAGCTGGCGGAGATATGCGCACAGAGCGGCGCGGCGCTCGTGGTGATGCACACGCGCGCCAAGCCCAAGCAGCGGATGCAGGACCCCGATCTGTACGAGGACATCGAGCAGGAGGTGGTCGCGTTCCTGGAGCAGCGGATCGCCATCGCTCTGCAGGCAGGCGTCAGCCGCGAGCAGCTGATCGTGGACCCCGGGCCGGATTTCGCGAAGACACCGGCCCAGACTGTCGAGCTGCTTGCGGGGATCTCATCTCTGCACTCGCTCGGCTATCCACTGCTGATGGCGATCTCGCGCAAGGACTTCATCGGTGCGCTCACCTCGAGAGAGCCCCGCGAGCGCCTTGCGGGCACGCTTGCGGCGCTGTCGCACGGGGTGCAGGAAGGGGCGCACATCTTCCGCGTGCACGACGTCGCGGCCGCATCGGACTTCCTCACCGTGCGTGCCGCTCTCGCGGGCGATCTCACGCCAGGCAGGGATCTGGCTCTCCCCGAGGAACTGCGACACGACCGGCCGGTCGCCGACACCCCGATCTGAACGGCCACGTCCGGCGCTCTGGGCGCTGGAGCGGTCGGCAAGCTAGGGTGTTGTGCGCACGTGGGTGCCGGCCGCTGTCCAACGCGGCCGGACGCCAACCGCCCCCCAACACGACGAAGGAGAACACCGCATGACAGTGCTCGACCGCTCCGAGCTTCAGGCAAGCCCGCTCGCCGACCTGCACCTGATCGCCGATCAGATCGGACTCGAGGGTTTCCGGCGACTGCGCAAGGCCGACCTCATCGACGCGATCCTCGGCGAGAAAGGCAAGCAGGGCGCCGGCGAGGACGAGAACTCATCCTCCGACACAGACGAGGGTGCGAGCGATTCCACCGAGCGTCGTAGCTCCTCACGCCGATCCCGCTCCACACGCTCGCGGCGCGCAAGCTCCGCCACCGACGAGGACGAGCAGAAGACGCAACCCACTTCCGAGACTTCCGAGACTTCCGAGCGGGCGCCGGCCGCGCGACGTGGCCGTGGCCGTCCTGCGCGCGAGCGCTCCGATGAGCCCGAGCAGACGGCGGAGGGCGTCGTGGAGGTGCTGGGCAACGGCTCTGCCTTCCTGCGCGTCGACCCGCCTGAGCCATCTGAGAAGGACGTGTACATATCCGCCGCCCAGGTGCGTCGCTGCGAGCTCGTCTCCGGCGACCAGGTGAGCGGACCGGTGCGGACACCCCGGCGCTCGGAGCGCTACTCCTCGCTGGTGCGCATCGACACGATCAACGGTGATCCCGCCGACTCGGTGGCCGAGGGCACCCGGTATGACGATCTGCCCGTCTCCTATGCGGGCGAGCGGCTGGCGTTCGACTCCGAGGATTCCACGCTGAAGGCGATCGAGTGGCTGACGCCGCTGGGGCGCGGATCACGAGCTGTGATCGCAGGCGGGTCTCGATCGGGCAAGACGGAGACGCTGCGCGGCATTCTCGGCGCGCTCCAGGGCCGTGAGGGGCTGGAGCTGACGCTCGTGCTCTGCGGTGTGCGTCCCGAGGAGCTTGGCGAGTGGAAGCAGGGACAGCCGGCTCCTGCCGCGGCGCTCACCTTCGCCGCCAGCGCCGACGCCCAGGGTCAGGCGGTCGAGACGGCGATCGAGACCGCCAAGCGGATAGCAGCCCGCGGCGGCGATGCGATCGTGCTGATCGACAGCCTCGACGGCCTGCACCCCCACAGCGCTCGCAAGGCGCTTGCGGCCGCTCGCAACCTCACCGACGGCGGGTCGCTGACCGTGATCGCCACCGCCTCCCAGCCTTTCGGCGGCGAGACGACCGTGATCGCGCTCGACGCGGTTCGGGCCAGCACCGGCCAGCTGCCGGCGCTCGACCTCGTGCGCAGCGGCACGCTCAAGCCGGAGCTGCTAGTCGGCGAGGAGGGCGCCGAGGCGATCACCCGCGCCCGCGCCGCTGCCGCCGAGGGGTAGGTCGCCGAGGACGCCGCCTCGCGCAGCTCAGCGGCCCCCTAGCCGCGGTAGGCGACCCGGCCCCAGGAAGGCTCGGGGGCGAGCTCGATGGGCTCGCCGATGCGATCGTGCTGCACGTAGACGAAGCTGCCGGTCTCCTCGACGAACGCGAACGTCAACTCGCCCTCGTTGACGCGCTGGTCCAGCCAGGCGCCGCGGAACACCAGACGTCGCAACCAGTGCACAAGCGAGCGCTCGGCCGGTCCGACGAGTTCGGGCCAGCAGTCGTTGACATGCTCGCCGAGCGCAGAGGCCGGATCCTGGATGTCTCCGTTGACGGCGAGGTTCACAAGGTCCTCGAGCTCGTCCTCGCCCAGGCGACCGCCGACGAAGCCGAGCTTCAGAGCCGCCTGCTCGCAGCGTTCGCTGAAGTCGCGTTCGTTGAAGGTGAAGCGCAGATCGCCATATTCGAGGACGAAGTCCTCACCGGAGTTGTAGTTGCCGCGTCGTGTCTTGTCCATGGATGAAGGTGGTGGTTCGGATGGAAGCGCCGCGCAGCTCCGACTGGGCCGACCGGGGAAAGCTCCGACCAGGGGTGCGGGACGTCGGGATCATATGCCTGCTTCCTGCCCGGCTGACGTGTCTGCACGCGATATTGCATTCAGGAAATAGGAATTGTGGCGTGATCGATTCATGGATCGCCTCGAGGTGGCGCACGGACGGCTTCGTTGCGGCAGGTCGCCTCTATACGCTCCGGTTGTATGGCACGCCTCACCGAGCACGGGCTACGCAGGACCGTCGGAGTTCCCGGCCTGTTCGCGACCGCCTACGGCAACGTCGGCTCCTCGATCTACTACGCGCTGGGGCTGGTCGCCTCCTTCGCGCTGGGTCTCACACCGATCGTGTTCGTGATCGCCGGCGTGATCTTCTTCCTGACGGCCGCCACCTATTCCGAGGCGACGACCATGTTCCCCGAGGCGGGCGGCTCCTCGAGCTTTGCGCGGCACGCCTTCAACGAGTTCTGGTCGTTCTTCGCCGCCTGGGGCCAGATGCTCAACTACACGATCACGATCTCGATCTCGGCGTTCTTCGTGCCTCACTATTTGGGAGGACTGTTCTGGAGCCCGTTGCGACACTCGCCGGGCGACGTGGTCTTCGGCATTCTGGTGGTCGCCGGGCTCGCGATCCTGAACATCTTCGGCGTCAACGAGGCGGCGCGGCTGAATGTGTTTCTGGCTGTCGCGGACTTCGCCACGCAGCTGCTGCTGGTGGTGCTCGGCTGCGTGCTCGTCTTCTCCCCGCATGTCCTGGCGGGCAACGTGCACCTGGGCGTGGCCCCGACCTGGAGGAACTTCATCGTGGCGATCCCCGTGGCGATGATCGCCTACACGGGCATCGAGACGATCTCCAACATGGCCGAGGAGGCGCGCGACGAGGAGCACACCATCCCCCGAGCGATCAACCGCGTGGTGATCGCCGTCTTTGCGATCTACGCGCTGCTGCCATCGGTCGCGCTGTCGGCGCTGCCGGTCACCTGTCACAACGGCACCTGCTCGACGCTGCTCGGGGTCAGCGAGGAAAAGGGAGGTTTCGCCGGTGACCCGGTGCTCGGCATCGTCAAGCACCTGAACCTCGGTCCTCTTCAGCACGCCGGCGAGATCTACGTGGGCCTGCTCGCGGCGACGATCCTGTTCATCGCCACCAACGCCGGAATCATCGGCGTCTCACGGCTCGTCTACTCGATGGGCATCCACCGGCAGGTGCCGGATCGTCTGCGCCAGCTCCATCCCCGCTTTCGCACCCCCTGGGTGGGGATCATCCTGTTCTCCGCGCTCGCATGCCTCGCGATGATTCCGGGCAAGGCCGAATTCCTCGGGAATATGTACGCGTTCGGCGCGATGCTGTCGTTCACCATCGCCCACCTGGCCGTGATCGCCCTGCGGGTGAAGGACCCTGATCGCCCGAGGCCCTACCGCGGGCCCGGCACCCTGCGCGTCGCCGGCCGGGAGCTGCCGCTGTTCGCGGTGCTCGGGGCGATCGGCACGGGCCTCGCGTTCATCACGGTGACGATCCTCCACATTGAGGTCGCGCTCGCCGGCGTGGCATGGCTCGCACTGGGGATAGGGGTGTACATCCTCTACCGCAGGCAGCAGGGCCTTGACCTGCGCACGACGACCCGTGTCCCAAGCCCGGAGCGCCCGCCCTACTTCCAGGCGCTTGACTACGGCACAGCGCTGGTGCCGATCTTCGGCGGAGACGTCAGCGCCAGCGCGCTGTCGAGCGCGGCCAGGCTGATCGGTGAGGACGGCGTGGTGTACGCGGTGTTCGTGCTGCCGGTGCCCAGCCAGCTATCGCTCAACGCAGGACTCGAGGGCGAGGAGGCAGAGGGTCGCTCGGTCCTCGAGAGCGCGCGCATCAAGGCGCGTCGCTCGAACATCAAGATCCACACCGGCCTGATCCGCACGCGCAACCCCGGCGCGGCGCTCGTCGAAGAGGCGAGAAGGGTCGGCTCGGACGTGATCTACTGGTCGACGATCCATGCCCCCGTCGGCGAGCAGCGGATCGGCCCGACAGCCACCTACCTGCTCAGCAAGCGTCCCTGCCGGGTGATCATCGAGACCGAGAACCTGCCCTCCCCGCCGCGGGACGGGAGCGAGCGGACGCCGCTCAGCGGCGCGCCGGCCTGAGCGGCGCCTCAGCCGCTCTGGGCGGGAGCGAGGCCGAGCACGAGCCGGAAATGCTCGACGCCGCCCTGGCTTGAGACCCCCGCGGTCAAGGTGCCCAGCGACTTGAGATAGGGAACCAGGTTGGAGACGCCCGGGCTCGAGGTCAGCCCGACCCCTTCGAGAAAGCCGAGCAGGGTCGGGAATTCGACGATCAGGCTCGGTTCGATGCCGTTGCCGAGGGTTGAGGTGGCATTCGCGTAGGAGGGAGAGGTGGCCAGCGTGCTGGACGGCGTCAGCGCGCCCTGCACGGACGCCTGCCCGAGCCCGAGCACAAACTTGCTCTGGCCATCGGCGATGAAGATGATCGCCGGGAAGCCCTCCAGCTTGACGCTCACCGCCGCGTCGGTTCCGGGGATCGAGGCATTGCTCACGCTGGCTCCGGCGCTCTGCATCAGCTTGGCGAGCTTGCCGACCGCGGCGCGAGAGGCCGCCGGATCGTTGGAGTCGATCACGAGCGCAGCTTCGAGGTTGAACAGTCCCGTACCGCTCACGAACATCCCTGCCGAGCCGGCCCAACTGCCGAAGTCCTGTTGCAGTTCGGCCTTCGGTGAGCCCAGCACCCCAAAGATCTTTTCGATGCTCGGCCCTCCCAAGGAAGAGAACACCGTCGAGGTGCCGAGCGAGGCGACGCTGCGCAGCAGGGCGAGCGCGCTGGGGAGGTCCGCGCCCGAGTTTCCGACACCGGCCGCCAGCCATGCTCCTCCGGGCAGCTCGCCGAGCGCCTTTGCGCCTTCCTGTCCGAGCAGCGGCG
>DATHPT010000321.1:0-5898 GCA_035483615.1 Solirubrobacteraceae bacterium
TCGCCCACAGAGGCGGCACCGTGCTGTTCGTGGGCACCAAGAAGCAAGCCCGTGACGCCATCAAGGAGGTGGCCGAGGCAGCCGACATGCCTTATGTCAACCACCGCTGGCTCGGTGGCTTGCTCACCAACTTCCAGACGATCAACCAGCGCATCGGGCGCCTGCACGATCTCGAACGCTACGAGACCGAGGGCCAATTGGCGCTGCTGCCGACCCGTGAGCGGATGGCCGCCCAGGCCGACCTGGCGAAGCTGCGAGCCAACTTGGGCGGGGTCAAGAACATGCAGCGTACCCCCAACGCCCTGTTTGTGATCGACCTCAAGACCGAGGCGATCGCGGTGCGCGAAGCCCAGCGCCTGCGCATCCCGATCATCGGGCTGGTCGACACCAACTGCGACCCCGACGGGATCGACTATGTGATTCCCGGCAACGACGACGCCATGCGCTCCTGTGCGCTGATCGCCAAAGCGATCGGCGACGTTGTCGCCCAGGGCCATGCCGTATTCCGCGCCGAGGAGGAGAAGGCCCGTGCGGAACGCGCCGAGCAGGCCAAGCGCGAGGCCGAGGAGCGCGCCCGTCGCGAGGCCGAGGAACAGGCCAAGCGCGAGGCCGAGGAACAGGCCGCCAAGGAGGCAGCCGAGAAGCAGGCCGCCGCAGCGGCAGCAGCTGCCCAGGCAGCCGCACCTCCCGCGGAGGCGCCGGCCACGCCTGTCGCAGCTTCAACGCAGGCCACACCTGCGCAACCAGCACCGGCGGCACCTGCGCAGACAGCACCGACGGCAGCTCCTGCGCAAGCCACACCTGCGGCAACTCCGCCGCAGGCTGCACCGCCGCAGGCCGCGCCTCCGGCGCCGCAGACGGCATCCACTCAGGCCCCGTCGGCAGCGCCTGCCCAAGCGGCCGAGGCTCCCGTGGAGCCGGCAGCAGCGAAGTCCCCACCGCCTGCAGCTCCCGCCGAGCCGGCCGCTGAGGCAGCTGGCGAGAAGGCACCGGAGGCATCTGCAGCACAGGAGAGTGCATCGTGAGCGCAACCGAGATATCCGCCAAGGACGTGAAGGCCCTGCGCGATCGCACGGGCGCGGGCATGATGGACTGCAAGAAGGCGCTCGCCGAGGCCGAGAACAACATCGAGAAGGCGATCGAGATCCTGCGCCTGAAGCAGGGCAAGAAGATCCAGGATCTCGGTGAGCGCACCGCCACCGAGGGCACCATCCAGGCTTACATTCACGCGGGCGCCAAGGTGGGAGTGCTGATCGAGGTTGACTGCAACACAGACTTCGTGGCCAACAACGAGGACTTCGTGACCTTCGCCAAGGACGTGGCCATGCAGATCGCCGCAACCCCCACGGTCGGCTATGTCAGCCGCGAGGATGTTCCCGAGGACGCCCGCGAGGCCGAGGCTCGGATCTACGAGCAGGAGGCCGCCGAGAAGCCCGAGAACGTGCGCGAGAAGATCGTCGCCGGCAAGCTCGACGCCTGGTACCGGACGATCGTGTTGCTCGAGCAGGAGATGCACAATCCCAAGTTCGACGGCAAGACCGTGCAGCAGCTGCGCGACGAGCTCACCGTAAAGACAGGCGAGAACGTCGTGATTCGTCGCTTCGTCCGTTTCGCAGTCGGCCAGTAGGCCGGCGGTATGAGCGGATAGGCTCTCGCGTCGATGGGCGCTCCAGCCTTCAAACGCATACTGCTCAAGCTCTCCGGCGAGGCCCTGATGGGCGCGCTCGACTACGGCACCGACCCCGAGCGGGTGGCGGCCGTGGCGCGTCAGGTCTCGGCGGTGCGCGACCAGGGCGTCGAGGTCGCGATCGTGGTGGGCGCCGGCAACATCTACCGTGGCATGAAGGGCGCAGCCGACGGCATGGATCGCTCGACCGCCGACTACATGGGGATGCTCGCCACCGTCCTCAACGCGCTTCCGCTGCAGGACGCCCTCGAGAAGAGCGGCACCAATACGCGCGTGCAATCGGCGCTCGGGATCTCCGAGGTCGCCGAGCCCTACATCCGCCGGCGCGCCATGCGTCACCTGGAGAAGGGTCGCGTGGTGATCTTCGCGGCCGGCACCGGAAACCCGTTCTTCACCACCGACACGGCCGCGGCGCTGCGGGCATCGGAGATCCACGCCGAGATCATCCTGATGGCAAAGAACGGCGTGGAAGGCGTCTACAGCGCCGATCCCGCGGTCGATCCGAGCGCCCAGTTCATCCCCCAGATCACCCACATGGAAGCGATCGAGCGCCGTCTGAGAGTGATGGACTCCACGGCGCTTGCCCTCTGCATGGAGAACTCGATGCCGATCAACGTGTTCAATATGGACGACGAGACCAACATTGCGCGGATAATCTCCGGCGCGCGCGTGGGGACGCTCGTGAGCGCATGACTACCAGGAGAGGAGTCGACCGTGGCCGCTGAGATGATCGATGCACTGCTCGAGGACGCAAGCGAGCGGATGTCCAAGTCGGTGGAGTCAAGCCAGCACGAGTTCTCGACGGTCAGAACCGGCCGTGCCAGCCCGGCGCTCGTCGATCGCGTGGTCGTCGACTACTACGGCGCCCAGACACCGCTCAACCAGCTCGCCACCATCTCCGCCCCGGAGGCGCGCCTGATCACCGTCCAGCCCTACGACAAGTCCTCGATCAAGACGATCGAGAAGGCCATCAACGAGTCCGACGTCGGTCTGAACCCCTCCAACGACGGCAACCTGATTCGCCTTGCGGTACCCGAGCTCACTGAGGAGCGTCGCCGGGACCTCGTGAAGGTCGTGCGCAACCTCGCTGAGGACGGACGTGTCGCGATCCGCAACATTCGCCGCGACACCATGCACCAGCTACGCGAACTGAAGTCCGAAGGCGAGGCCGGCTCCGACGACGAGCATCGCGCCGAGGTCGAGCTGCAGAAGCTCACCGACGGGCGGATCTCAGACCTCGACGCGGTGTTGAAGGCCAAGGAAGAAGAGATTCTCGAGGTTTGACCCCGATGGGCATCGCCCCAGACGCCCGCTACGTCGCGATCATCACCGACGGCAACGGCCGCTGGGCGCGGGCACACGGCCTGCCTGTCAACGAGGGTCACAACGCCGGTGCGGACAACGTGAAGGCGCGCCTGCGCGACGCCGCGGAGTTCGGGATCAAGGAGCTCACCGTCTACTCGTTCTCCACCGAGAACTGGTCCCGCCCCCCCGAGGAGGTCCAGGGGCTGATGGAGATGTTCGCCAGGCGCATCTCCGAGGAGACCCCCGAGCTTCACGCCGAGGGTGTGCGCATGCGCTTCATCGGGCGCCGCGAGGATGTCGCCCCCGAGCTGATCGAGCGCATGAGCTGGGCTGAAGGGCTCACCGACGCCAACACCCGCATCACGCTGTTCGTCGCATTCAACTACGGCGGCCGCGCGGAGATCATCGACGCCGCCCGTGCCTTTCAGGGCGGCGACGAAGCGGACTTCCGCAAGCTGCTCTATGCCCCCGAGATGCACGATCCCGACCTGATCATCCGCACCAGCGGCGAGCGCCGGCTGTCCAACTATCTGCTGTGGCAGTCCGCCTATTCTGAGCTCGTGTTCCGTGAGGAGCTGTGGCCCGACTTCTCCCGAGAAGCGCTCCAGCAGTCCCTTGCAGAGTTCTCAGAGCGACGCCGACGGTTCGGTGGCCGCTAGGACCATGTCCGAGTCCGGCGTCTCCGACCACAGTGGACTGGCCCGTCGCGCAGGAGGCTCGGACGTCGGCTCGCGCACCCTGTTCGCGCTGCCCCTGATCGCGCTCGCCCTGTTCCTGGTGATCGAGGGAGGTGTGATCTTCGCCGCCGGTGTGTTCGTGATCGGCTGCATCTGCCTGCACGAGCTCTACGGAATGTACGAGCGGGCCCATCCCGTTCGCCTGGCGGGCTTCCTGGCGCTCGCCGCGCTGCTGGCGGCGGCGCTGTACGGAGGACAGCAGCAGGTGCTGCTCGCGGCCACCGCGGCGCTGCCGATGCTGTTCGGGCTGACGCTCGCCCAGCGCCATCCGAGCGTGGGAGGAATGGCGCTGACGCTGCTCGGGATCTACTGGATCGGCTTCGCACTGGCCCACGCCGTGCTGCTGCGCGAGCTGCCCCACGGCGAGGCGATCGTGATCGACGTGCTCGTCGGCACCTTCCTCGGTGACACCGGCGCCTATCTCGGCGGACGGCTGTTCGGACGCCGCCCGCTCGCGCCACAGATATCACCGAACAAGACGTTGGAGGGCCTGGCGATCGGCATGGTCTGCACCGTGCTCAGCGTGTGGTTCGCCGGGCGCTACCAGGACTGGCTGCCGGGCGCCCACGCGCTTGTTCTCGGCCTCGGTGTGGCCGTGTTCGCGCCGATCGGCGACCTATTCGAGTCGTTCGTCAAGCGCCAGGCCGGCACCAAGGACACCGGTACGCTCCTTGGCGCTCACGGCGGTGTGCTCGACCGGCTCGACGCGGTGCTGTTCACCGCCGTGGTCGGCTACTACATATGGTTGGCCTATGTCTAGGTTGGCCTATGTCTACGTTGGCCTATGTCTAGGTTTCCTTATGTCCAAGCGCCGGTTGGCCCATGTCTAAGCGCCTGCTGATCCTCGGCTCCACCGGCTCGGTCGGCACGCAGGCGCTCGACGTGCTGGAGCGCAGCAGCGAGCTCGAGTTGGTGGGGCTCTCGGCTGAGCGCTCCTGGGAGGCGCTGGTCGAACAGGCTCGCGCCCACGGTGTCAAGCGGATCGCACTCGCCGACGAGCGGGCCGCACAGCTCGCCGCCGATGCCTGGCCGGAGGGCGAAGTCCTGGCTGGCGCGGAGGGGCTGGTGCGACTCGTCGTTGAGTCCGGCGCGGAGCTGGTGCTCAACGCGCTGGTCGGCTCCGCCGGCCTCGGTCCCACGGTGGCCACGCTCGGAGAGGGCATCGACCTTGCGCTTGCCAACAAGGAGTCGCTGGTGGTAGGAGGCGAGCTGGTGGTGGCGCTCGCGGAAGCCACCGGCGCGCAGATCGTGCCGGTCGACTCCGAGCACACAGCGCTCCACCAGCTGCTCTCAGGCCAGCCGCCGGGAGCGGTGGAGCGGCTCACGATCACCGCCAGCGGTGGACCGTTCCGCGGCCGCTCGCGCGAGCAGCTTGCCGGAGTGAGCGTCGAGCAGGCGCTGAACCATCCGACCTGGGCGATGGGGGGCAAGATCACGATCGACTCCGCGACCCTCATGAACAAGGGCCTCGAGCTGATGGAGGCCCACCACCTGTTCGGCACGCCCTACGAGCACATCGACGTGGTGGTCCACCCGCAGTCGCTGATCCACGGGCTGATCCAGCTCGCGGACGGCGCGATGCTCGCCCACGTCGGGCCGAAGGACATGCGCATCGCCATCTCCTATGCCCTCCATGGCGCGGCAAGCGTCAAGCTGCCGATCGCGCCCCTGGACCTCGTCGAGATCGGCACGCTCACCTTCGAGGCCGTCGATCTCCAAGCGTTCCCCTGTCTGCGCCTCGCGCGCGAGGCAGCCCACGCGGGCGGCACCGCCCCGTGCGTGCTCAACGCCGCCAACGAGATCGCCGTGCACGCCTTCCTGGAGGGACGCCTCCCGTTCGTCGGGATAGCGGAGGTGATCGATCGCACCCTCGCCGAGCTCGGCAGCTCGCCGATCAGAGCGTTCGAGTCGCTATACGAGGCCGACCATGAGGCCCGCACGGTGGCCGATGACGCGATCGAGGCGATGCTGGGCGGCTAGAGCCGACTACGATCACGGGCGATCTCGAGCGATTCGAGATCGATCAGGTCCTTTGGCCGACCGACCGTCTGCTTCATGGCGATCAGATCGTCGATTGAGGCGATCAGGACCTCGATCCCATCGACATCTATGCGACTCGCTCGGCGGCGGAGAATGGCGTATTCGGGTGAGCCGTCGGGTTCGGCAAGC
>DATHPT010000322.1:0-6783 GCA_035483615.1 Solirubrobacteraceae bacterium
GTATGTCCTTGCGCGGAGCGAGCACGGCGGACAGGCTAGTGGCTACTGCGCCAGCAGGCCGCGCGAGGGCTGCTTGCGGGCGCTCAGAAGCCTGCGGCCCGCATGAACGCCGAAGCGCATGAAGGCCGAGGGGACCCGCTCGGCGCGCGCCACGACCTGCTCGAGGGCGCCTGCAAAGCGCCGGATCTCCTGCTCGTCGATGACGAGCGCCGGCAGAGCCTTTACGACGTTCATACGGTGCCCCGCCACCTGACAGAGGATGCGGTGCTCGTGAAACAGGGGGCCGACGATGAGCTGGGAGAAGATGCCCGGCTGGGCGCGCTCGGCGGCGTTCCAGATCGAGCGACCGGCTCCGCCCTCCGGTGGCCCGAGCTCGATCGCCCACATCAACCCGAGGCCGCGCACGTCGGAGACAACCTCATAGCGATCGACAAGTGGGGCCGTCAGCTCGAGCAACAGCGCTCCCAGTCGCTCGGCGCGCGCGACGAGTCCTTCGGTGTCGAGCACCCGCAGTGTCGCGAGGCCGGCAGCGGCGGCGAGATCGTTGCCGCCGAACGTGGAGCCGTGGCGCACCGCACGCTCCATGCCGTCGAACACGCTGTCGAAGGCCGCCCGCGATACGAGCACCGCGCCAACGGGGACGAGCCCCCCTGAGAGCGCCTTCGACACGCAGATCAGGTCGGGAGCAAGCCCCCAGTGCTCGAGCGCCAGGAAGCGCCCCGTGCGTCCGAGGCCCGTCTGCACCTCGTCGCACACGAACAGCGTGCCCGCATCACGGCAGAGCCGCTGGACGGACGCCAGATAGCCGTCCGGGGGCAAGTTCACGCCCTTGCCCTGCACGGGCTCGACCACGAACGCCGCCACACCCCCGTGCGCGAGCTCGCGCTCCAGCGCGTCGGCGTCGCCGAACGGAACCGCTTCGCACCCTGGCAGCAGCGGTCCGAAGCCCTCGCGGAAGATGGCGTCCCCGCCCAGCGAGAGCGAGCCGAGGGTGAGGCCGTGGAAGGCGTGCTCGGCGTGGAGGATGCGCGAGCGGCCGGTGGCAGCGCGCGCGATCTTGATCGCCGCCTCGACCGCCTCGGTGCCGCTGTTGGCGGGCACCATCGCGGCGACCGAGCCGGGGGCGCGCGCGAGCAGCTGCTCGGCGAGCACGCCACTCAGGAGCGTCACCCCGAGTTGGGGCAGGTTGGCCGTGTGAGCGGCCATCGTGTCCGCCACAGCTGCGATCGCCTCAGGATGGTTGCGCCCGATCGCGAACACGCCATAGCCGCTGAGCAAGTCCAGATAGCGGTTGCCCTCGCTGTCGATCAGGTGCGCGCCCTCTCCCTTCGCCCAGGTCTTGTCGAGCCCGAGCGTGCGCAAGATCCGCCCCAGCTGCGGATTGAGGTGGGCGTCGTTGAGAGACATCTCCTCGCCGCTTCTGCCGGCAAGGATCTCGCGCACCGTCGGTGGGACGCTGGGCATCGGCTAAGCGTACGCCGATGCGCCGCCGCCCTCGCTCAGCTGACGCGGGCGCGAGCGCTGCGCGAGCGACGGTTGCCCGGTCGCTTGGTCGAGCGGCGCGGAGGCTGCGCCCTGCGGGTGGCGTCGCTGGGAAAGCCCCCGAGCTCGAGCTCGCGATGCAGGCCGAGCTCTGAGACCATGCCAACCAGCTCGCCGGCCTGCTCGTGCAACACGAACGTGACCCCGATCCCGTCGGCGCCGGCGCGGGCGGTGCGCCCGACGCGGTGAACGTAGTCCTCACGGGTGGCCGGCAGGTCGTAGTTGATGACGTGGGTGATGCCGGCGACGTCGATCCCGCGCGCGGCGACGTCGGTGGCAACCAGCGTGCTGACGCCACCGGACTCGAAGCGGGCGAGCGCCTTCTCACGCTGTGCCTGTGACTTGTCTCCGTGCATCGCGACGGCATGCACGCTGCTTGCCGCCAGTCGCTTCACGAGCCGGTCCGCACCGCGCTTGGTGCGCACGAACACGAGCGTCAGACCGCGCTCGGGGTGGGAGAGCTCGGCGACCAGCCGGTCGACCTTGCCCTCGTGGGAGACAGGTATGAAGCGATGCTCGACCGCGCCCTTGCGCTCGGCCGTTTGAGCGTGCTCATGACGGCGAGGGTTGCTCGTGTAGGCGGAGGCGATACGCCCGACCTCACCCTGGAGGGTGGCGGAGAACAGCAGCGTCTGGCGCTCCTTGGAGGTCATCTTCACGATCCTGTCGACCACTGGGCGAAAGCCCATGTCGAGCATGCGATCGGCCTCGTCGAGGACGAGCAGGCGAACCTGCTTCAGCGAGACGTCGCGACGGTCGATCAAATCGAGCAGGCGTCCGGGAGTCGCGACGAGGATGTGGGCGCGGGCGGCGATGCGAGCCTGCTTGACGATCCCCGCTCCTCCGTAGACGGCGGCGATCGAGAGCGCGCGAACGTGGGCCAGATCGCGCAGGTCCTCGACGATCTGCAGCGCCAGCTCGCGGGTGGGCGCCAGCACGAGCGCGGACGGCCGGGCGTCGCTGTCCTTCAGGCGCTCGACGAGCGGCACGCCGAAGGCGAGCGTCTTGCCGGAGCCGGTGGGCGACTGTGCCAGCACGTCGTGCCCGGCGAGGATGTCGGGGATGACCATGCCCTGTACTGCGAATGGCGAGTTGATACCGCGCTTTGAAAGCTCGCGGGAGACGACCTCGGACACGCCGAGGTCGGCGAAAGACTCAGACTTCATGTTGTGATACTCCTTATCGCGACCCTGTGGCCGCTGTGCGAAGGGAGATTCGTACTGGCCCCATCCGCGCCTTGAGAGCACCAACAAAGACAAGAACCTCGCGGACGACATTTGTCATCCGTGGCTGCACCGTAGCAGGAAACCTAGGATTCCTGAGCAACGGGCGGTGGATGCCAGACGCCGCACACGAGCGGAGGCGTACTGGTTGTACGTCGAGCATCGGGGGTGGCGTCTGGCGCCGCCGAGCGTTGCTCAGGAGGCGAAGCTCTTTTGGGCTCTGCGCTCGGGAGCAATCCTCACGACGTCCCAGGCGAGCCCGACGCTCTCCATGCCGCGGATAACGATCGCGGAGATGTCGACCTGGCGCCAGCTGAAGCCGTGAAAGGCGGAGGTGGGGAAGGCGTGGTGATTGTTGTGCCAGGCCTCACCGAGCGAGAAAGGCGCAAGCCAGGCAAGGTTGCGCGAGTGGTCGCCGGTCTCATAGCTGCGACGGCCGAAGAAGTGGCACAGGGAGTTGATCGAATAGGTGACGTGGTGCAGCACCAGCATCCGCACCGCGCCGCCCCACAACAGGCCGGTGAGCGCGGCCGTCCAGGTGCCGCCGATCGCATAGCCGAGGCCAAAGGCCGCAGCCAGGCCACCGATCGCCCACACGAAGAACGTCTTGTCCACGAACGAGACCACCGGGTCGGCAACGAGATCCGGGGCATAGCGTTCGCGATGGCCGCGGGCCGTGTGGATGAACAGCCAGCCGACGTGCGCGTGGGCAAGGCCACGCAGGGCGCCGCGCAGGCCGCTGCCGTGATCCACGTGCGGGCTGTGCGGATCGCCGTCGCGATCGGAGAAGGCGTGGTGCTTGCGGTGGTCGGCGACCCACGAGATGACAGGGCCCTCGATCGCGGCCGAGCCGAGCACGGCGAAGACGAAGCGCAATGCCGGGGATGTCTTGAACGATCTGTGGGTAAAGAGGCGGTGAAAACCGACCGTGACCCCAAGCGCAGTGGAGACGTACATGATCGCGAACACGACCAGATCCGAGCCGTGAAGCAGACCGTCCCACAGTTGCCAGCCGACGAAGCCGAGCGCGAGAATCGGCCCGACCGTGATCAGACCCGTGAGGAAGCGGTCAAGGTTCTCGAAGACGGGGGGCTGAACGTCCTCCGCCGTCGGACCGTCGAGTGCGGGACCCTCGAGCCTGGAGCGATCGACCGCGGCGTCAGAACCCTGCCGGGCAGCTGCGGGACGCTGGATAGAATCGGTGCTCATCGGTGTGCTCGACGCTGGACGCTAGCACGCCGGGGCGACGTGAGATGCACCGCGCGAGCTGCGCAATCCCCCGTTCACACCACGCTAAACACTGGCTGGAGGACCAATGCCATTCGCCAAGACTGAGCCACTGCGACGCGAGCTCGCCGAAGCGCTACCCAAGCGCGGCTTCAGGGTGCGCTTCTGGGACGGCACGGAGCTGCCCGCGACGACCGCAAACGGCGGCCACCAAAACGGCGGCAAAGCGGTCGACACCGACAGTCGCGACAACCGGAACGGCGGCAGCGATAGGGGCGTCAGAATCCCCACGTTCACGGTGCGCTCTCCAAAGGCGGTGGCGCACGTGATGCGTGCCCCGGGCGAGCTGGGCCTCGGCAGGGCCTACGTCGCGGGCGACCTCGAGGTGGACGACCTCGACGGCGTGATCGACCTGATCGACACCTTCGAGGAGCCCGAGATCGACCGGGCGACGCGTGCTCGGCTGGTGATCGCCGCGCTGAGGGCGTGCGGGCTGACGCTGCCGCCGCGGGCGCCGAAGGGCGAGCTGCGGTTGAAGGGACGCAGTCACAGCAAGGAGCGTGACGCCAAGGCGGTGCGCCACCACTACGACGTCTCGAATGAGTTCTTCGAGCTGTTCCTGGACAAGTCGATGACCTACAGCTGCGCGATCTTCTCACGCGGAGCCAAGACGCTCGAGGAGGCGCAGTACGCGAAGCTCGACCTCGTGTGCAAGAAGCTCGCGCTGCAGGAGGGCGAGCGCGTCCTCGACGTCGGTTGCGGCTGGGGCGCGTTCGTGATCCATGCAGCCAGGGAGTACGGCGTGAAGGCGGTCGGCATCACGTTGAGCCCTCCCCAAGCCGAGCTTGCGCGCCGCAGGATCGCCGAAGCGGGACTGAGCGACAAGGTCGAGGTGCGGGTCGCCGACTACCGCGACCTGCACGGCGAGCGCTATGACGCGATCGCGAGCATCGGCATGGTGGAGCACGTGGGCGAAAACAAAATAGACGCCTATGCGCAGACACTCGCAAACATGCTCCGGCCGGACGGTCGCCTGCTGAACCACGGGATTGCACACCTGTACACGGACGTGGGCTACCACGGTGACTTCACCCAGCGCTATGTCTTCCCCGACGGTGATCCCGTGCAGCTTTCGCGAATACAGCTCGCGCTCGAGCGTGCGGGCTTTGTGACCGAGCACGTCGAGGAGTTCGGCAAGGACTACTACGACACGCTCAGCGAGTGGATCAAGCGCCTGGATGAAAATCTCGTGCGCGCCGAGCAGCTGGCCGGCAAGGAGCGCCTGCGCGTGTGGCGGCTGTACCTGCGCTCTGCGCGCAACATCTTCAAGACGGAGTTCGTCTCGATCTACCAGACGCTTGCACGGCCGCGCAAGCCATAGCCATATCGCTTGCGCGCCTGCTTCTGACACCCGGCGCGCTGCCTCTTCGGCTTCTTCGCGCACGCTTTGAGCGCCGCGGCGAGCTTCTGCGCCTTGGTCAGCGTCTTGGGGGTACTGCTCCCGCTAACCAGCTTGGGAAAGGCGATGCTTGGAACCCCGATCAGCGGCGTGACGGCCGGCGCGAGGATCGGCGAGGCGATCGGGGGAGTGGTGAACGTGGCGTCTTCACCGACGGTGGTACCTCCGGGATTGCCTGCCACCAGCCTGTAGTGATAGGTCGTGCCGGCTTCCAGGCCGCGCAGGTCGAGCGTCACCGTCTGCACGCCGAGGTCTGCGGTGACGGTTCCGAACGTCTGCGTCCCGTAGCTCGTGTCGGTCCCGTATTCGAAGCGGTAGCTGGCGGCCACGCCACGCGGATCGACCGTGCCTGCGATCGTGGCCGCGTTCACCGACACCCCGCTCGCCGGACCCGTGCTCGCACCGGGCGGCTGGTCGGGGAGCGTCGTGAACGTCTGATCGTCGCCGTGGCTCGTGCCATCCGCGTTGGTGGCCACCAGTCGATAGTGATAAGTGACGCCCGGGGTCAGCGGAACCAGCGTCGCCGCGGCATTCACAGGACTTGACCCCGTGCCGGCGTCCACCCCTGGGAGAGCGGGAGTCCTCTGCCCGTATTCGGTGGTGGGGCCGTACTCGTAGTAGTAGTGAGCTTCGATTCCCTCCGGGTCCACCGAGCCGGTGACCTCGGCGCTGCTCTGGCTGACTTCTGGAGCGCCGCCTGTCGTCACAGCCGGCGGCGTCAGGGGAACCGGGTCCGCGTTTGCCGGGCTTGCGGCGAGAGACGGCATCCCGGATGGGGCGAGGGCCAGCATCACCGACATGGCGGGAACGAGCATCGCGGGCGACGCCAGTTTTGTGAGGAGTGCTCTGGGGGTGCTCATCTATTTGGCCCTCCGGTGGCTGGCGTTGCTGGTCTTTTTGGCCCTGGGTCTCTTCTGCTTGGCGGTGGCGCAACCGGTGACCGCGATCTTCGTGCTCTGCCTCAGCTGGGCGCCGTCCTGGGCGATGAACGAGGTCGGCATCAGCAGCTTCGAGGTGCAGAGATTGCCGTTGGCGGCCAGCGCCGAGTCCTTGCCCTCAGGCAGGTAGAGCTCGAAGCTTTCAACCGGCACGTCGGGAATGCTCTGGAAGGTGGAGCTGGTGATGCCCTTGGGGCTGATGAACGTGCCGGCGGTCAGATCGACGCGCACGCCGTCGCCCTGCAGCACGACGATCAGATCCGGGAATTTCGCGCCACCGTGGGAGACGAAGTAGACGGGCCCCATCAGCGCCACCGGCAGCACGGGTGTGCTCGCCTTCGCGATCCCGATCACCGACCCCGAGGGGCAGGCGGCGGGGTTCGCCTGGAATGTC
>DATHPT010000323.1:0-4418 GCA_035483615.1 Solirubrobacteraceae bacterium
ATCTGTGTTCTCGCAGCTCACCATCATGCGCCTGGTGTCGGCCCTGCTGGGCGCGCTGGTGGCAGCCTGCGCTTTCGGGATCGTGATCGAGCTGCTGCCACGCCAGCGGTTCGCCGCCGCCGCCGCCGGGCTGCTCGTCGCGTTCCATCCGATGTTCAGCTTCATGGCAGGCGCCGTGAACAACGACAACGGGATCAACGCGGCCGCCGCCCTCACGCTCTACCTGCTGATTCGCGGGCTGAGACGGGGCCTGAGCTGGCGCCTGGCGCTGGGCCTGGGGGCGACGCTCGCGATCGCGCCGCTCATGAAGAAGACGGGATATGAGATCTATCCCGCGGCCGCCGTCGGCCTCGTGGGCCTGGCGTGGCGCAACCACAGCCTCAGGGCCAGCCGCGCCTGGGCCACACTGGTGGGGGGGTTCGCGGTCGTGCAGCTGGGCTGGTCGCACGTGCTCGAATCCGTGTTCTATCCGAGCACCGTCGCCGGTCAGCACGCGGCGCCGGCGGCGCTTGCCGTAACCAGCTCGCTGAGCCTGGCCGAGCACATGCCCGGACGCTTCCTGGTCTACCTGTGGGAGCTGTTCCTGCCACGGCTGCCCTTCATGGGTCACCTGTTCCCCCAGGGCTGGCCGTTCTACCAGATCTATGTGGTGCGCGGCTGGGGCGCGTTCGGGTGGTACACATTCGTGTTCCCGCGCTGGGTCTACTACGTGATCGTGGCGACGATGGTCATCGTCGGCCTGCTGGCCCTGACGGCCGCCGCGCGCAACCGCCAAGCGATACGAACGCGGTTCTTCGAGGTCCTGGTGATCCTGGCCTTCCCGGTGTCCGTGCTGCTCGCCGTCGAGGCCGCCTTCTTCACCCCGATCGGCGGGCGCACCGTGGTCGCCGAACAGGGCCGCTACATCTTCCCGGCGATCACCGCGCTTGCCGCGATCGTGGTCGCTGGGACGTTCGGCTTCGGGCGCCGCTGGCAGGTGCCGCTTGCCACAGCGCTCGTGGTCGGGATGATGGGGCTCTGCTATGCCTCGCAGCTGTTGACGCTGGGGAGCTTTTTTACTTAGGTGGCTCGGACGGAGCACGCCGCAGGCACGCGCTTCCCGTCCGTAGCCTGTCGCGGAAGCGCGGCAGGCGTCAGCTTGTGGCGGCCGTGGCCCGTTCGCGCTGGCGCAGCGCGTGTCGCAATCCAGCTTCGACTTCATCGGTTGCCCGCTCCCAGGTGTGGGAGGCGACGAACTGGATGCCCTCCCGGGAGCGCCGCTCCCAGCGATCGCGGTCATCGAGCAGCTGCTCGAGCGCGTCTGCGATGCGCTGCGGATCGAGCGGTGCAAGCTCCAGGGGCCCGTCTGCGCCAAAGATCGACTCCGCGCTGACGCCCGAGAGCTCCACGCATGGCAGGCCGCAGGCCATCATCTCCTTTGGCATTAGCGAGAAGTTCGTGAGCGACAGGCACAGGCCGACGGTGGCCTGGGAGTAGAGATGTGACAGCTGCTCCGGAGTGAGCACGCCCAGGTGCTCGTAGGGAAAGGCGGCGTGCAGCGGCGAGTCGGCGCCGAACAGCACCACACGGGTGTCCGGACGGCGGCGCTTGAGCTCGCTGAGGGCCATCAGCCCGATCGGCACCGCGCGCCGTGGCGTGGTGTGGCGGGCGTAGTACACAACGGTGTCCTGGCGCCGCTCGACCGGCCGTGGCCAATAGGTCTCGTGGTCTGCCCCCAGTTCGAACGCGTCCGCGCTCGCGCCGTAGCGCTCGATCAGGACATCCCGCAGCCACGGGCTGGCCGCGATGCAGTGCAAGTTGTGTCGGTAGGTGTCCTCGGCCAGTCCCCGCTCGGTCGAGGTGGCGAAGAACTCCGGCTCGTGGTCGTTGACCACATAGGCACGGGCGCGACAGTTGTCCAGCAAGAGCGATTCATGGACGGTCTGCCAGCCGGTGGCGATCGCCACGTCTGCGCCCTGCCAGGAGCCGAAATCTCTGTAGACGGGTCCCTCGAACGGTGCGAAGAACTCTCTGATGTCGTGGCGCATCACCGCCGGCCACACGGCTCGCATGTAGCCATGGAAGTCCGACAGCCACACGCTGCAGGCATGTCCACGGCGCTCCAGGCGCGAGAAGATCTGAAACAGCGTGTTGTGCCCGCCGCTGCCACGGCTGAAGGGCGGAATCACCATCGCCAGGCGCAGCCGCTCGCGGTCGGCCATGCCCTCGACCGGATCGAGCAGGGGGGCCGCTCCATTGCTTGCCACCCGGACGCACACGTCGTAGTCGTCGTGGGCGATCTTTGTGTCCACATGCGTCGTGGAAGGCAGGGCAGGCACTGTCTGCTCGCCACCGCCTGTCCCCTCGGCGGGCTCCCCACCGACGGTCCCGGTGTTGCTCTCTCCAGCCACCCCTCCGCGACCCTCGAGCGACAGTCCGGCTCGCAGTGTCGGAGGCAGCTTCTCGGCACGTGAGCCCAGCGCCGAGAAGACGCGCCTGCCGCCGTGGTGAACGGTGGCGCGTGCTGTCCAGCGGGCCTTCTGCAGGCTGTCCAGATCTCGCTCTGCCATCCACCGTCTATCGGCGGCCACTGCGCTTGCCACATGGCGAACGGCGCCGGCTGGAGCAAATGGCTCGACGTGTCCGGTGCTCTCATGCAGGCCACGGTACTCGTCGAAATAGCGGCGCATGAACTCCACGGCGCCGTAGTCGTGGGCGTGCAGCACAGCTGCGCTCGGCTGGTAGACCTTGCTCCAACCGGCCTCCAGCATGTCGGACCCGAACGCCTGATCCTCGGAGTAGGCGACATCGCGAAAGCGGATCTCCTCCCAGCAGGTGCGCCTGTAGCAGGCGTTGACATTGGAGAGGAACGTCTCGCCGCCGGCGCGTTGAACGACCGGGCGCCCGTCCGGAGAGAAGCCGGAGAAGAACTCGGTCAGCTCGCGCGCGATCATCGGGCTCGTGTCGGGGCGCGGAAGATGGGGACCATATGCGGCGCCCACCCGCTCATCCAACGCGAACGCCTCACGGTAGGCGGCAAGCCAGCCTGGGCAGGGAGTGGCGTCCTGCGTCAGGAAGCAGATCAGCTCGCCGGAAGTGCGCTCGGCGGCGAGGTTGCGGGTGCGCCCGTGCGCGAACTCACGGGGGTCGATCTCCAGGAGCTCCACATGCGCGGCGCGGGCAATCTCCAGCGAGCGGTCCCGCGAGCCCGAGTCGATCACAAGGATCTCCTCGACGCCCTCGCCCGCAAGGGCTGCAAGCAGCTCCTCCAGATAGCGATCCCCGTCCTTGACCGGGATGACCGCACTTGTGCGCTTCACGAGCTCCCCATACTGCGCCGCAGTCGCTTGTAGGCTCGCCCGACAGACCTCACAGCGCGCAGCGTGGCGCGAAACTCAGAGGCCCCCCGGCGGCGCATGAGCGCGTTCAGGTCGACGTGCCAGCGGTCAAGCCAGTAGACGCGCTCCTGGAATTGTGCGACCGCAGTGTTCGTTCGATGTTGCACATCGACCAGCTCTGTTTCGAGAGCGGCGACCCGGGTGCGCAGGCGTTCGTTCTCTGCCTCGATCTCCGGTAGTCGGTTGTCCAGGCCCGCGACGTCCATTTCACAAATTCTCCGCTATTCGTGCCGCTGCACTATTGAAAACGGCGAAGCCAATCGTAAAGATCGCTACCACTATTGCTAGGGCCCCAAACAGAGCTGTCCAGCTTCCGAGCACCTGGCCGGCGCTCGGCGTCGCGTGTGTGATCATGGCGTGGCGAAACTGTTGAAAGATAACGGCGAGCGGATTGAGCATGTAAATGTGCAGCAGCGTCTGGCTGAGCTTGGCGATCACCGTCTGGATGGAGATGATCACAGGCGAGGCGTAGAACAGGATTTGGGAGATCACTTCCCAGATCGGTTGAATGTCCCGAAAATGCACGAACAACGCCGAGAGCAGCATCGCCATGCCGGTCGCGAACAGGATCAATGCAAGGACGATCAAAGGCAGCTCGAGCCAGCTGAGCATCGGGCGAACACCCGCACTGATAGCAAAGATGGCGACCACGATCAGGTTAAGGCCGAGATTGAACAGCGATAGCAGTACTATCGAGATCGGTATCACCAGGCGGGGGAAGTGGATCTTGCGTACCAGGTTCTCGCGGTCCACAACGCTGCGCACCGAACCAGTCGTCGCTTCCGCGAAGAACGTAAACAGCACGATTGATCCCAGCAGCTGTGCGCCGTAGAACTTTTCGCCAGGCTTCTTGCCATCGTTGACGTGGCCGACCTTCGTGAAGAACACCCAAAGGACTCCGAAAAGCAGCAACGGTCGTACGAGCGTCCATAGATAACCGAGCACCGAGCCATAGAAACGCAGCTTGAATTCTGTGCGCGCGAGCGTGAAGGTCAACGACCAGAAGCGCCGGAAGTCCCCGCCAAGCGCGGAGGGGCCGTG
>DATHPT010000324.1:0-2534 GCA_035483615.1 Solirubrobacteraceae bacterium
ACTCGAACCGGCCGTCGCTGAGCACGTCGACGCTCGCCACCTCCTTGGCGCAGACGATCGGGTCGCGCTGCGCGAGCTGGCAGATGCCAGTTCCGAGGCGAATGCGCGAGCTGCCAGCCGCGGCATCGGTGAGCGCCACGAATGGGTCAAGTGTCCGCCAGTAGTTGCGGGGCAGCTCGCCCATGGGATAGGGCGATTCCCGCGACCACGGAATGTGCGTGTGCTCGCCCAGGAAGAGCGACTCCAGGCCGAGATCCTCCACCCGTCTCGCAACCTCCGCTGGCCTGAGCGTCTCCTCGGTGCACACCCCGCCGATTCCAAATTGCATGCCGTCTCCTCTCGCCTGAGACCTCAGCCCAGGAATTCCGTGATCGCCTTCAACATCCGCTCGGGCTGGTCGCCCTGCATCGCATGCCCGCAGTCATCGAGGATCTCGAGGCGGCTCCCCTCGATCCGGCCGGCGAACTCCTCGCCGTAGACGGCCGGGACCAGCGCATCGTCACGGCCCCACAGCACCAGCGTCGGCACTGCGACCCGGTGCAGTCGCCGGGCGAGGCCGTGGTCCGCGATCGGCCACGCGAACTTCGTCGTGCAGCCGACATTCCACGCCCCCTGCGCAATCGCCGCTGGGACCTGCTCTGGATCCTCGGGAAGCGCCATCAGCGCCTGCGCGGCCTCGCTCTCGGGATACTTGAAGAGGTAGGTGGGCACCTCCTCCGGCGGGCCCGTGATCATCTCCACGAGCCGGATTGGAGCGTCGTCGCGCCACAGCCCGATCGGACACAGCAGGATCAGTCGGCTCAACGCATGGGGGAAGGTTGCCGCGAGGTCGGCCGCGATCATCCCGCCGTAGGACATGCCGACGACCGTTGGGCGCTCGAGCCCGAGGACTCGCAGAGCCTCCTCGTAGGCCAGCAGCAGCTCCCAGAGCGTGTGGACTTCGCGGATTGCCTGCGGTTCGCCCGGCGACGTGCCCGGATGCTCCGGCGCATAGACGGTGTAGCGCTCGGCCATTCGGTCGAGCAACGGCTGCCACTCCAGCCCCGGCAGGGGGTGGAAGAACACGAGGGGCGGACCGGTGCCCGCCACCTTGACGTGGAGGCGCAGACGCCCGTCGCACACCTCCACCACCTCGTCGCGGACATCGGCGACAGCGGTTGCCATCACGCCTCCCCTCCGGCCGCGGCACCCGCGACGGCGCCTTTGACCTCAGACCCGCGCGGCCACCAGTGGTTCTCCCATCCCTCGTCGTCCCAGATCGGCCGCAGCCTCGGCAAGACCTCGGACGCGAACAACGAGATGTTCTTCTCCGTCAGTTCGCGCGGCATCGACCCGTTCTGCAGCATCACCAGCAGGTTCCCGATGCGAAATTCCCTGACGAACTCCTCGAGCTGGTCAGCGACCGTCGCGGGACTGCCGACGATCGCCACCTGTGTGTCCACGATCTCCTTGTAGGTGATATGGCGCATCTTCGCGAACATGCCGAGGTCGCCGGGGTTGCGGATCATGTGCTCGATCCCGGCCGGTTCCGCGTAGCCGGGCACCGCAAAGCCCGAGGCGGGGACGGTCCCGAGGCCGGAGCGGTAGTGCGTCTCCAGATGCGCCGCGTACTCCTTCTCGGCGCGCGCATCGGTCTCGGAGACCGCCACCACCTGCAGGAAGGCCAGCCGGTACGGGTTGCGGTCGCGCCCCTCCTTGTCGGCCATCTCCCAGTAGCGGTCAAAGACCTGGCGCCCGACCAGCTTGGGCCCACTCCAGCTCAGGTACACGAACGCGTAATCGCGCCGAAGGATGTCCAGCAGCGTGCCCGGTGACCCGCTGCCTGGGATCCAGATCGGGGGATGCGGTTGTTGAATCGGACGCGGCCATAGGTTCACCTGGCCGTATTTCTCGAATCGTCCGTTCCAGGCAAACGGCTCAGGCTCGGTCCACGCCTTGAGGATCAACTCCCGGTGCTCGTTGTATCGCTCTCGGGTCTCAATCGCCGGGATGGCGCCGTTCTGATTGGCGTCGTAGCTCAGCCCAACCGGAAAGCCGGCGATGAGCCGCCCACCGGTGATGCAATCGAGCAGCGCGTACTCCTCGGCGACCTTCAGGGGCTCTCGCGATTTGCCGAGCGAGCGCCCGAGGATGGTGAGGGCCACGTCAAGGCCTTCCGCCTGCGTGGCGTACGCCACCGCGGCGGCCATCAAGTTCGGGTTTGGCGAGATGTCATACGACGATTGACTGTGCTCGGTGAGGCACACACCGTCAAACCCGGCTCGGGCCGCATGTAACAGCTCCGCGTAGCCGGCCTGGAGCGATTCCTGCATCCGCTCAGGCTCCACCAGATCGAAGTACGGCGTGGTCACCACCGAGCTGTAGCGATCCTCGAAGCCAGCGGGCAAATGCCGATACGGCAGTTGCTCGAACACACTGACCTTCATCCTCGTCCTCCTCGTCCGCCGGTCGGCGCCCGTGTGTGACCGGTTATATCCGAGGCGGTCTGCGTGCGCCTGCCTATCCGCGCGAGAAGTTGTCTCAATCAGCGACCC
>DATHPT010000325.1:0-2509 GCA_035483615.1 Solirubrobacteraceae bacterium
GTCGCGCCCGACCCGCCGCTGGCGGAACAGCACCGGCCCGCTCGAGCTCGCTCGCACAGCCAGCGCCGCGAGCAGGATCACGGGCGAGAGCGCCACCAGCAGCAGCGTCGCGGATAGGCGGTCGAGCACGTGCTTGATCGCGAACTGCACGCCCTTGGGATTTACGCCCGAGAAGGACAGCAGCGGCAGCCCGCCCACCGTGTCGTAGCCGACGCGATCGTTGATGGCATCGAACATGCGCGGCACCACTGACACCTCGATGCCGAGTTCCTGACAGCGCTGGATCAGCCGGCTGATGCGGGCGTCGGCGACTGAGGAGAACGCCACGATCAGATTGCGCACTCCGGTGCGCTCCACGATCTTGTCCAGATCCTCGGCGGTGCCGAGCACCGGCACGTCGCGCCCACCCACCTCGGCGATCGAGCGGGGGTCGTCGTCGAGGAATCCGACCGGCGCGAGCCCGTACTCGGGGTGGCTGTCGAGGCGGCGGGCAACCTGCGAGCCGACCAGGCCGGCGCCCATGATCAGGACCGGCTTGCCCACCAGCCTGCGGCTGCGAGCGAGGCGCTGGGCGAGCGTCAGGGTGATGCGGCCGAGCCCGAGGCCCAGCAGCGCGAACAGCCAGGCTTCGATCCAGTCGTCCTGATTGGGCATGTGGCCGTTGGCGAGCACACCCACCATCGCGACCGCCATCGCGCCCACGGACACGGCGCTGATGACGGGAACCACTCCGTCCAGAATCAGCGCGCGCAGACGCGTGCGGTAGAGACCCCGCAGATAGAGCAGCAACAGCGCGATCGGTGGCAGCACCAGCAAGGGCGCGCTCACGGAGGAGATCGCGAGCGTGGCGCCCACGCCGCCAAGGGCGACGACCACCCCGGCGTACATGAGCAGCAGATCCACGAGCGGTCGCAGGACGCTCCAACCCGTGCCCTCCAGCAGCCACTGCAGCCGGCCGTGGAAGGCACCTCGCTGTATGTGGTGTGGAAATGGCGTGTCACGCCTGACGGGCAGTTGGCCTGTCAGCGGAAGCGGGGTGGATGTCTGTCGTGAGATCTGCATGAGATTGGGCGAGCCGAAGGCTCCCTGCCTTCTCTATCGGTTGGTTTGTCCTAGTGCTGGAGCCTCGCGAGTCGCAGGGTCAGGGCGCCGAGCAGCGTCAGGCTCGCAATGATCCCGATGAGCAGCAGTACGTCTCCGCCGGACATTCCGATCACCGACGTATCGCTGGAGGCGTTGGCGAGTGAGCTGGGGTAGACGAAGGTCCTCGCTCCCCTCCCCGCCGTGTTGCGAGCTCCGCCTGTTTGCGGGGCGCCGATGGAGCTGGGAAGCGGTGTGCGGGTCGAGCTCGAGCCTGCCCCGGATCCGGTGTGGGCGCGAGCCTGAGCAGAGCCCGAGCCGTGGGCAGAGCCGGTCGAGCCGGCGCCGGTGGAGGAGCCGACCGAGCTTTCCCCGCCGCCGCCCGTCGAGCCAACCGAGCCTCCGGAGCTCGAGCCGGAACCGCTTGAGCCGGAACCGCCTGAGCCGGAGCCGCCATGCGGTCCGTTCAACAGTGCCGCGCCGACGATCGCCTGTTCGCCGGCGCCGGGTCCGCCGTAGCCGCTCAGCAGCGGACTGCCGGCGAGCGCGGTCGCTGGAGCAGCGATGAACAGGGCACCCGCGAGGGCCAGCGCCGATCCGATCCTAATTTTGCGACTCATGCCCGACCTTGGGTTCCTTTTCTCGGCTTGAGCAACACAGGCTGCTCTCCTTGCCTACACGGATCAGCCCATCCACCCCGATGGTTTGGCGATGCTATGAGCTAAACGCCCGCAAGCCACGTTGTTTGGGGCCGACCAGATGATCCACACGCTAGCGAAGGTAAGCGTCAGTCTCTAGACAATAACCTTCTAACCCACGATCTTTACGCAAGTTGTCCACGATCTTCACGCAAGTTGTTCAGCATTGAGAAGAATTGCCCGATTGAGGGCCTGCAGGTTGACCGGCTTGCCGCGGCGGACTGTCTGCAAAGCCTGGCGGGTGAGCGGATCGCGCGGGTTCAGCCGTGCCGCTCGTTCCAGCAGCTCGAGCGCACGGGCAGGTTCGCCCGATTCGGAGGCGATCGCGCCCAGCTCGAGGGCGGCATAGGCGTCGTCGGGGACCCGTGTGAGCGCCTGCGAGAACTCGTGTTCGGCGCGAGCGAGATCGCCGAAGCGAAGCGCGATGCTGCCCGCCACGAGGTCGGCCTGGTCGCTGAGGGGGTTCAGTTTGGCGGCGTGGTCGAGTCGGGAGTAGGCCACCAGCGGCGCCTGTGGCCAGATGCGGGCGGCGCTCTGGATCTCGCGTTCGCTCAGCCAGGGGGCCCCCAGGGACAGCAGCGCGGCGAGCGCGGCGACGGCGCCGAGCCCAGCGAGCGCGCGGCGAGGGACGGTTCCCAAGCGTCTGGCGGCCTGCGCCCGCGTGGGCGCAGGCCGGGGCGCGAGCGAGCAGGCGATGCCCAGAAGCGCGAACGCCGGAGCGCCGAGCCCGG
>DATHPT010000326.1:0-15738 GCA_035483615.1 Solirubrobacteraceae bacterium
CGAGCTGCCGTTCGAGCAGGGCCTCAACCAGTACGTGGACCTGGGCCTGAACTTCCGTTACTTCTTCGTCCGCAAGACGATGTTCGTCAAGTACGCCCGCGGCTTCGTGGTGCTGCCCGGCGGCTTCGGCACGCTCGACGAGCTGTTCGAGGCGCTGACCCTGATCCAGACCGGCAAGATCCTGCACTTCCCGGTAGTGCTGCTCGGCAGTCGCTACTGGGGAGGCCTGCTCGACTGGCTTCGCGCAACGATGCTCCCCGGCGGCAAGATCTCACCCGCGGACATCGAGCTGTTGCAGATCGCCGACGACCCGGCGCACGCCCTCGCGATCGTCGAGCGCGCCGCCGAGCGTCAGGGTCGCGGCTGAGCCGGAGCCGCAGGCTCCCTCAGGCGGCCCCAGGGGGACCGCCGCCGACGCGCTGCTCGCCCTCGGGCATCCTTCCGTCGCGTCCCACATAGCCGTCCTTGCCGCCGGCGCACAGATAGACGGCGTCGCCGTCGCCCACGTTGCGGACCTTGCGCAGAGTGGGTGCGTCGACGCGGGCGAAGCCGCCCTCGTCCAGACGGTGGGTGCGGCCGTCGCCGAATTCCATCTCGAGCGCGCCGCGGTAGACGAAGTAAAGCTCCTCCTGGACGTCGTGATAGTGCCTGCCGGTCTCATAGTCGGGGGGCATCACGATCGCGTTGATGCCGAACGCCGTCACGCCGAGTCCCTTGCGGACCTTGCGAAAGCCATAGCCCTCGCCCAGCGCGTCGAGGTCGCCGACCGCGTAGCCCTCGCCGACCGTCACCTTTGGGTACTCCGATGCCTCCATGTGGGATCTCCTTGTCAGTGGTCCGCCACGACGCCGCCCTCGGGAGAGAGCGGCCTGTTCTCACCGGCCCAGCGCACGAGCCCACCGCTCATCGAGAGGGCCCTGAAGCCGCTCGCCCTGAACGCCTGGGCAGCCATCTCAGAGCGGGCGCCCACACGGCAGTAGAAGACGACCGGGCTCTCACGCGCGATCTCCTGGGCTCTGGAGCTGAGCTCCACGAGCGGTATGTGGCGCGAGCCCTCGATGTGTCCGGCCTCGCGCTCGTAGGGCTCGCGCACATCGACCACCTGCAGGTCCGGGTCTCCGGCAATCCACTCGGCCAGCTGCTCGGGGTCGATATCCGTCTGCTTGGAGTCGACCGGCGCGCTCATCAGGGCATGAGCCTAGCGCGGTCACTAGGATCAGCACACGATGCAAGACACCCTCACCGACATCTACACGATCCCGCAGGAGCACCTGGACTTCTGCGCCACGATCAGGCAGATAGCCCAGGAGAAGATCGCGCCACGCTCCGCCGAGATCGACGAGCAGGCCGAATACCCGTGGGACATCCGCCGGGTCCTCGCCGAGCAGGACATCCTGGGCCTACCGTTTCCGACTGAGCACGGTGGCACAGGCACGGGCACGCTGATGCTCAACATGGCGGTCGAGGAGATAGCCAAGGTCGATGCTGCCTGTGCGCTGATCCTGATGGTGCAGGAGCTCGGGACGCTGCCGATCCAGCTGTTCGGCTCGGAGGAGATGAAGGCGCGTCTGCTGCCAAAGTGCGCCAGCGGCGAGTGGTCCCCGGCGTTCGCCCTGTCGGAGCCCGAAGCCGGCTCAGACCCGGCGGGCATGCAGACCACCGCCGTGCAGGATGGCGATGAATGGGTGATCAACGGCACCAAGAACTGGATCTCCAACCTGGGGATCGCGGACTTCTACATCACCTTCGCGGTCACCGACCGCGAGAGCAGGCGGATCACCGCTTTCGTGGTGGAGGCCGACCGTCCAGGATTCAGCGTGGGCAAGCTCGAGCACAAGCTCGGCATCAGGGCCTCGCCGACCGGACAGCCGATCTACGAGGACGTGCGGGTGCCACAGGAGAACGTGATCGGCGAGGTGGGGAGGGGCCTGCGGGTCGCGCTCGGCACGCTCGAGCGCACCCGCCTCGGCGCGGCGGCCCAGGCGGTGGGCATCGCCCAGGGAGCGACTGACTATGCGGTGGCCTACGCGCGCGAGCGTAAGCAGTTCGGCAAAGCCATCAACGAGTTCCAGGGCATTCAGTTCAAGCTCGCTGACATGGAAACACGTACGGCCGCCGCCCGCGAGCTGCTTTACAAGGCGTGTGCGATGGCCGACCAGGGTCATCCGCAGCGCGCCAAGTATTCCTCGATGGCGAAGGTGTTCTGTTCGGACACCGCGATGGCCGTGACGGTGGAGGCGGTGCAGGTGCTGGGTGGCTACGGCTACGTCAAGGAGTACCCGGTGGAGCGCATGATGCGCGACGCGAAGATCACTCAGATCTATGAGGGCACCAACGAGATCCAGCGGCTCGTGATCGCCCGCACGCTGACCTAGCGCCCTTTTCTCAGCTTTGGGTCTACCATCCGAAGGATGGCTCAAACGAGCGGTCATCGACGGATCAGGCAGTAGGCCTTGGGATGCGCGCGTCGAGATCGCAGAGCGCTTCCGGCCACGTACGCCGCGTCACGGTAGCCGCGCTCGTCGCGCTGTCGCTCGGCCTGGTCACGCTTGTGGTGGGTCAGGGGTTCAGCACGATCGGCCTGGTGAGGGCTGTGGAGGAGATAGCGCTTGGGGCGATCGTGGTGGCCGTGCTCGCCGGCCTGGCGGCGTTCATGGCGGTGAGGCTCGCCGGCTGGCGTGACCCGGAGTCGGAGGTCGAGTTCGACGAGCTCGTGCGCCATTCGGAGGAGCTGGCGCGGGAAGGGCTCGTGGTGGAGCCCGAGGAAGCGGAATTCATGGAGCTCGACCCGCTCGACGACGGTGACTTCGAAGAGCTCGTGCGCGACGCTCTGGACGATCTGCCGGACCTGCTGCGCAACGCCCTTGCCCACGTGGCGGTGGTGATCTCCGACGGCGGGCGCGCCCGCGGCGCATACGGCCTCTACCAGGGCGACGGCGCCACCAGAAACGACGCTCACGATCGGATCGTGATCTTCAGGGACACGCTCAGGCGCGATTTCGGCCATGACCCCGAGCTGTTGCGCGATCAGGTCACGAGGACGGTGCGCCACGAGCTCGCCCACCACGTTGGCTTCGACGAGCTGGGTGTGAGCCGCCTCGATCTGTAGAGAAATCGCGGGCCGGAGCCGATCTCGCGTAGGATTCGCCGCTGCTCCCGCGCCGTGCGGGACGGTGGGCACTGGATCCGTCCCCGCCAACGACCTATCAAGGAGAAAGCCACATGCCTGAAGCTGTGATCGTCGACGCCGTGCGCACGCCCATCGGGCGGGCTGTGAAGGGGTCGCTCAAGTCCGTGCGCGCCGATGACCTGGCGGCGATCCCGCTGAAGGCCCTGATCGAGCGCAACCCTCAGGTCGAGCAGACCTCGATCGGCGACGTGATGATGGGCTGCGGCTATGGGGAGGGCGAGCAGGGCTACAACATCGGGCGTATCGCCTCGCTGATCGCCGGCATCGACTACCACGTGCCCGGAACCACCGTCAACCGCTTCTGCGCCTCCTCACTGCAGACGATCCGGATGGCGTTCCATGCGATCAAAACCGGTGAGGGCGACACCTATATCTCCGCCGGCGTCGAGGCCGTCTCGAGGGCCGGCCGGGGCAGCGCCCAGTTCGAGTTCCACCCGCTGGTGGACGGCTCTGAGGGCTCCTATTACAACGTCTACATACCCATGGGCATGACCGCCGAGAACGTGGCGGAGGAACGCAACATCAGCCGTGAGGCACAGGACGAGTGGGCGCTGATCTCCCAGACGCGCGCCGTGGCCGCTCAGGAATCGGGGCACTTCGACAAGGAGATCATCCCCGTCACCGTGCCGGCACACAAAGATGTGGACAAGGAGGGCAACGAGATCGACGTGCCCGAGACGGTGGTCACAAAGGACGACGGCCCGCGCGCCGGCACCACGCTGGAGAAGCTGGCGGCCCTGAAGCCGGTGTTCAAGCCGGACGGGACAGTCACAGCCGGCAACGCCTGCCCGCTCAACGACGGCGCTGCGGCAGTGCTGGTGATGTCCGCGGAGAAGGCGGCTGCGCTCGGCCTCAAACCGAAGGCGCGAATCATCGCCTCCACCGTTGCCGGGATCCGCCCAGAGGTAATGGGTCTCGGTCCGATCCCCGCGATCCAGGAGCTCCTGAAGAACACTGGCATGGCGATCAAAGACATCGATGTGGTCGAGATCAACGAGGCGTTCGCGGCCCAGATCGTGCCCTGTATGCAGGAGCTCGGCATCACCGAGGAGCAGCTGAACCCATTCGGCGGAGCGATCGCCCTCGGCCACCCGTTCGGGATGACGGGGGCGCGCATCATGACGACGCTGCTCAACGACCTCGAGACGCTGGACGGCACCTATGGCATCGAGTCGATGTGCGCGGCCGGCGGCATGGGCATGGCGATGCTGGTGGAACGACTCTCCTAGGGGACAGTCGGCTGGAAATAGATGGAGGAACGCGTCTGGCCGTGCCCGCAAGGGCTTCGGTCAGACGCCAACGTAGGCTGCGAGGTGCTTGCCGGTGAGGGTGGAGCGGGCGGCGATCAGGTCGGCGGGGGTGCCCTCGAAGACGATCCGCCCTCCCTCGTGGCCGGCGCCGGGGCCGAGGTCGATGATCCAGTCGGCGTGCGCCATGACCGCCTGGTGGTGGGCGATGACGATCACCGACTTGCCGGAGTCCACGAGCCGGTCGAGCACGCCGAGCAACTGCTCGACGTCGGCGAGGTGCAGGCCGGTGGTTGGCTCGTCGAGGATGTAGACGCCGCCTTTCTCGGCCAGGTGGGTGGCCAGCTTGAGGCGCTGCCGCTCGCCGCCGGACAGGGTGGGGAGCGGCTGGCCGATACCGAGGTAGCCCAGCCCGACGTCGGCGAGCCGGTCGAGGATGGCGTGGGCGGCTGGTGTCTTCGCCTCGCCTGAGCCGAAGAACTCCTCGGCCTCGCACACCGACATCGCCAGCACCTCGCTGATGTCCTTCCCGCCCAAGCGGTAATCCAGCACCGATGCCTGGAAGCGCTTCCCCTCGCACTCCTCACAGGTGGTGGCGACACCGGCCATCGTGGCCAGGTCGGTGTAGATCACGCCGGCGCCGTTGCAGTTGGGACAAGCGCCCTCAGAGTTGGAGCTGAACAGCGCCGGCTTGACGCCATTGGCCTTCGCGAAAGCCTTGCGGATCGGGTCGAGCAGCCCGGTGTACGTCGCCGGATTGCTCCGTCGCGAGCCGCCGATCGCACCCTGGTCGATCGACACCACACCCTCATCCGCAGGGATCGATCCGTTCACGAGCGAGCTCTTGCCGGAGCCGGCCACACCGGTGACGACGACGAGCACCCCGAGCGGGATGTCGACGTCGACCTCGCACAGGTTGTGCGTGCTCGCGCCACGGATCTCAAGCGCACCGGTGGGCTTGCGCAACGTCTCCTTCAGGGAGGCCCGGTCGTCGAGATGGTGGCCGGTGACGGTGTCGCTGGCCCGCAGCCTCTTGACGGTGCCCTCGAAGCAGACTTCGCCGCCCGCCGCGCCGGCGCCGGGGCCGAGGTCGACGGCGTGGTCGGCGATCGCGATTGTCTCCGGCTTGTGCTCCACGACGAGCACCGTGTTGCCCTTGTCCCGTAGTCGCAGCAGCAGGTCGTTCATCCGCTCGATGTCGTGGGGATGCAGTCCGGTGGTGGGCTCGTCGAAGACGTAGGTGACGTCGGTGAGCGACGCACCGAGCTGGCGGATCATCTTGACGCGCTGCGCCTCGCCGCCGGACAGCGTGGCCGTCGGTCGGTCGAGCGTCAGATAGCCCAGGCCGATCTCCACGAACGACTTCAGTGTCTCCTGCACCGCTTCGAGCAACGGCGCCACCGAGGGCTCATCGAGGCCTGCGACCCATCCGACCAGGTCGCTGATCTGCATCGCGCAGGCCTCGCCGATGTGCATGCCGTCGATCTTCGAGGAGCGAGCGCCATCGCTGAGCCGGGTCCCGCCACAATCGGGACAGGTGGTGAAAGTGACAGCCCGGTCCACGAACGCCCGGACGTGCGGCTGCATCGCCTCCTTGTCCTTGGAGAGCATCGACTTCTGGATTCGCGGTATCAGCCCTTCGTAGGTCATGTTGATGCCCGCGATCTTCATCCGGGTGGGCTCGTGGTGGAGGAAGTCGTGCAGCTCTTTCTTGGTGTACCTGCGGATCGGCTTGTCCGGGTCGAAGAAGCCCGAGGCGCTGTAGAGCCGAGAGTTCCAGCCGCCTCCGGTGTAGCCGGGGACGGTGATCGCGCCCTCTGACAGCGACTTGCTCTCGTCGTAGAGCTGCGCCAGATCGAGGTCGGTCACGCTGCCGATGCCCTCGCAACGCGGGCACATTCCGCCGGTGACGCTGAAAGTTCGCTTCACGGTCTTCTTGGAGCCGCGCTCGACGGTGATCACGCCTGAGGCCTTGACCGAAGGGGTGTTGAAGGAATACGCCTTGGGCGAGCCGATGTGCGGCTTTCCGAGCCGGCTGAAGACGATCCGCAGCATCGCGTTCGCGTCGGTGACGGTGCCAACCGTGGAACGAGGATTGGAGCCCATACGCTCCTGGTCCACGACGATCGCCGTGGTCAGCCCCTCCAGCAGGTCGACCTCGGGTCGCGCCAGGGTCGGCATGAAGCCCTGCACGAAAGCGCTGTAGGTCTCGTTGATCAGCCGCTGGGACTCCGCGGCGATCGTGCCGAACACCAAGGAGCTCTTGCCCGAGCCAGACACGCCGGTGAACACCGTCAGCCGGCGCTTGGGGATCTCGATGCTGAGGTCCTTGAGGTTGTTCACGCGCGCGCCCTGCACGCGGATCAGCCCGTGGCTGTCGGCAGCGTGCGGCGTCACTGGTCCTGAACCAGCCCGAGCACGTTGCCATCGGGGTCGGTGAAAGTGGCCACCAGGCGCCCACCACCGACCTCGTGGGCGGGCTCCTTCACGGTGGCCCCGGCAGCGGTCACCTCGGCCAGCTTCGCCTCGATGTCCGCCACCTGCCAGTAAGTCACCGGCGAGGTCATGCTCTGTGGTCCGCCGCCGGGCACCAGTCCGATGTGCTGGCCCTCGGCCTCGAAGCCGACGTAGTAGTCCGAGTCGGCCTGAGGCTGCATGCCGAGCAGGGCGGCGTACACAGCCTTGGCGCTCGCCAGGTCGGACACTGGATGCAGCACGATCTTGATTCCCTGCGTAGAAGATCCGGTCATGGTCGCTCCTGAAGTCGTGGGTCACGTCGACCCGGTTTGGACGGTGGCATCAAGACGAACGGCGAGGCATGAAATCGACAGTCAGCACCACAGGTCGTCACGGACACCGCAAGTCCTAACGGTCAGCTCGCCGATACTCCGAGCGCGTCAGGGACGCCCTCGCGAAAGCTGGGGAAGCGCGGGCTCCAGCCGAGCTCGCGCTTGATCTTGGCGTTGGAGGAGCGGGCCGAGCGCACCACGGCGTCCACCGCGTTGCGTCCGGCCACCAGGCGCGCGATCGGGGCTGGAATGCTGCGCGGTGCGCCGACTCCGGCGGTGCGCGCCGTGAAGGCCATGAACTCACCGAACGTGACCGGCTGGTCATCGGCCACGTGATAGATCGAGCCCTCAGGTGCGCTCTCGGCAGCGAGGATCAGCGCCGAGACGAGGTCCTGGACGTGCACCACATCCCACAGGTTCTTGCCGCTGCCGATCACGGCGAAGCGCCCCGGCTGGTGCAGACGGGGGACCAGCTCCTCGGCATACCAGCCGCCGGGACCGTAGACGTGGGAGGGGCGCACAACCACGGCCGGCAGCCCTGAGTCGAGCACCAGCCGCTCGCCCTCCTGCTTGGAGCGCCCGTAGGGAGTCTCGACGGGCAGTGGAGCGTCCTCGCGCAGAAGGGCTCCGTGGGCATCGCCGGTGACCACGGTCGAGGCGAACACGAAGCGGGGCCCTGGGGCGGCGCCGCCGTCGCCCAGTGCCAGGCAGGCGCCGATCAGCCTCGTGGTGCCGTCGACGTTCACCGCGCGCACACGCCGGGCGTCGCGTTGCGAGGCGATCTCGGCAGCGAGATGGATGACGCAATCGGGACGAGCCTCGGAGACTGCTTGGGCAAGGCGCGCACCATCGCTCAGGTCTCCCGCAAACGGGTATGTGCCGGGCGGCTCCGATCCGGCCCGCCGCACGAGCGCACTGACCTCGTGTCCGCGCGCGAGCAGCTGCGGGCAGAGGGCCCGTCCGATGAAGCCACTGGCGCCGGTGAGGAAGATGCGCACTGTGCTGGGACGGTAGCGAAGCGCTCCGCTGGCCGGGAGCGCCACGCCCTGAGGCGAGGGATAGACTCGCCGGCCTAAACGCGTAGATGAACATCGAACGATTCGATCAAGGAGCCATTGGCATGAGGAAGACTGGAATATTCGCCTGCTCGACGGCGGCGCTGAGCGTGGGCTTGACCGTATTTGCGCTGGCTGCAGGCGCCCAACCGGTTGCTCACGCGAGTGGTTGCGTGCGCGGCAAAGAGGCGGCGGGGTGCAAGCTCAACGGCACCGGCTACTTCGACGCTGCCAGCCGTCTGATCGTGGGGTTCCCGGTTCAGCCCCCGAAAGGGGCGGCCACCGAACTGTCGGTGCCGGCCTCGCTGCTGTGCGCCGCCGGAGGCGAAGCCAACCTGTCGGTGAGCACGAAAGCCGTCGCTCGGATCGGCGGATCGCTCTCCTTCTCCGGTAAAGCCAAGATCCAGCAGGTCCCAGTGAACGGAAGTGTGACCGTGTCTACGGCAAGCGTGAAGGCCAAGCTGAAGATCACCAACGCAAAGAAGGCGAGCCTGTCGGGCAAGGCGGAACTGACGCTGAGCGATGGCACCAAGTGCAGCAAGCAGCTCCCGACGAAGCTGCTGCGAGTCCTCGGCGGCTGAGGACTCCTTCGCGGCGGCGAACGCGGCGGCGAAAATGTCGCCGCGCGAGCCGTTCGCGCGACTCAGCGCGGAGGCATGCGCAGGGCGCCGTCGAGACGTATGACCTCGCCGTTGAGCATCCGGTTCTCGACGATGTGAGCTGCGAGCTGTGCGTACTCGGCGGGCGCTCCGAGGCGCTGTGGGAACGGGACCCCGGCCCCGAGCTTCTGGCGCGCCTCCTCGGGCAGCGCCGCCAGCAGCGGCGTGTCGAACAGGCCCGGGGCGATCGTGTTCACGCGGATCCCCTGCTGGGCGAGGTCGCGGGCAGCCGGCAGAGTCATGCCGACGATGCCGCCCTTCGACGCCGAATAGGCGATCTGCCCGATCTGCCCGTCGAAGGCTGCGATCGACGCGGTGTTGACGCACACCCCGCGCTCCCCGTCCTCGAGCGGCTCTGTGGCGATCATCGCGGTGGCTGCGAATCGCAGCACGTTGAACGTTCCGATCAGGTTGATCTGGATCGTGGTCTCGAACGGAACCAGCGGGTGCGGACCCTTGGAGCCCGCCAGCTTCTGGGCCCAGCCGATGCCGGCACAGCACACGGCGATCCGCAGTCCGCAATCCACCGCGGACGCCTGCTCGACCGCGGCCTGCACCTGGCTCTCCTCGCGCACGTCACAGCTCACGAACCCGATCTGAAGCTCCGAGGCGAGCGCGTTGCCCTTCTCGGCGTTGACGTCTGCGATTGTCACGATCGCGCCCTGCTCGTGCAGGCGTCGCACGGTCGCCTCGCCGAGTCCCGAGGCGCCCCCGACCACGATCGCTGAGCTACCCTCGATCCGCATGGGCCGGGAGCCTACCGGGCGGCGGCGAGGACAGGTGGCCGGTTGAGGTGGGGGGTATGGGGTCGTTCCCCAGGTCAGCCGGAGCCGGTGGCGCTTTGCGACGGGCGCGAGAGCGTGAGGGCGAACAGCTCCTGGGGGTCGGTCAGCCAGCTCACGATCTCAAGGCCCGCCGCGGACAGGTCGTCCTCGACGCGTTCGCGTGTGAACTTGGCGCTGATCTCGGTACGCATCTCCTCGCCCTGCTCGAAGTGCACCGACAGGCCGAGATCGTGCACCGTGGTGGTGTGCTCGCGGCGCGCCCGCAGGCGCATCTCGATCCACTCGTGCTCGCGGTTGAAGACCGCCACGTGGTCAAAGTCATCTGGGTCGAAGTCGGCCTTCAGCTCGCGGTTGAGCACCCGCAGCAGGTTGCGGTTGAACTCGGCCGTGACGCCCTGGGCGTCGTCATAGGCCTGGGTGAGCACCTGCGGGTCCTTGACGAGGTCGGTGCCCATCAGCAGATGGTCCTCTGGCCCGAGCAGCTTTGAGATATCGCGCAGGAAGCGCCGGCGGCTGCCTGGGGGGAAGTTGCCGATCGTGCCACCAAGGAACACCACCAGGCGTGGGCCCTCCGAGTCGGGCACCCGGTCGAGGTGGCGTTCGAAGTCGCCGATCACCCCGTGCACCCGCAGACCCGGATACTCGCTGGTGAGCTCCTGGGCGCAATCGCGCACCATGCTCTCGGTCACGTCCACGGGTATGTAGAGCTTCAGCGTCCCCGCCCGGTGCAGCGCGTCGAGCAGCACCCTGGTCTTTGACGCGGTGCCCGAGCCGAGCTCTACCAGCTCGGCGGCGGCGGTGGTGCTCGCGAGCTCCCCAGCCGTCTCCTGCAGGATCGAGCGCTCGGTGCGCGTAGGGTAATACTCCGGCAGCTCGCAGATCTGGTCGAACAGCTCAGCGCCGCGCGCATCATAGAAGTGCTTCGGCGGAAGCTCCTTGAACGGACGCGTCAGCCCGTCGAGCACGTCGTCGGCCAGTGAGCGTTCCTGGCCCTCGTGCAGGTAGGAGTCGATCGTGATCGCGCTGTCCGCGAACGCCTCGCTCGGGGGATTGATGATCGGCTCCATCAGCTCACGTCTCGCGCCAAGCGCACACCGGCGAATATCTGGCGGCGTATCGGATGGTCCCAGTTGCGGAACGTTCGCGTCGCCACCCGCGGGCTGCTCGCCCAAGAGCCGCCCCGCAGCACACGGTAGTCGCCGCCGAAAAACACCTCCGAATACTCGCGGTAGGGATACGCAACGAACCCGGGGTAGCCCTCGAAGCGGCTGCTGGTCCACTCCCACACATGCCCCACTCCCTCGAGGATCCCGTTGCCTGTGACTGTGGCGGCCTCCCGGTCGCCGTTGCCCGTCGGGTGCCCCATGTCCTCGAGACCCCTGCTGCGGGTGACCGTCGCGGTTTGCCGATCGTTACTTCCCGTCGTGCCCGAGGAGTCCATGGTCGCCGCCTTCTCCCACTCCGCCTCGCTGGGCAGCCGTGCCCCCGCGGCCGTGGCGAACGCCTGCGCCTCGAACCAGCTCACATGACAGACGGGCGCATCGAGGTGCCCGCCGGCCACGCCCGGGTCGGGAGCGATCTGCTGCTCGAGCTTCCATGTCCAACCCTCTTGGGACCACCACTCGCGCCGCTTATACCCGCCGTCCTCGGTGAAGCCGATCCAGGCCGCGTTGCTCACCGGAAGACTTGCGATCTGGAAGGCGGCCACGTCCACCACGTGGCGGGGGCGCTCGTTGTCATAGGCGAACCCCTCGGCCTGCGCGCCCATCTCAAACGGACCGCCCGGAATCTCAGACCAGCCACCGACAGCGACGTCGCGGCGTAGATCGGGCGGCTCGCCGGCGGGCAGCAGCCCGGCGAGCGCCATCGTCTGGCGCATCGTCTCAGTGTGCTGAAGCTCATGGCGCAAGACCAGCTCATAGATGGTCCCGTCTCCCACGCCCCGTCCGGCAAGCGCCTCAGCGCTGCGCGTGCGCACGTCGCTCAAATAGGCGCGTGCCTGCGCCGGGTCCAGCAACTCGATCTGCCCGCGCACCGAGCGCGGAGTCTCGAACGCGTCGTACAGCTCTGCCAGATCAGGTCTCAGCAGCTCCAGCCCGCCATGGCGGTGGGCGAGCCACAGATCCTCATAGGCCGCGATATGAGCGAGATCCCACACGAGCGGGCTCATGATGGGGGACAGCACCCTGCTCAGCTGCTCGTCGCTGAGGTGAGCGACGAGCGCGAGCGTTCGCTCTCTCACAGTGTCGAGCGCCGCCAAAGCCTCCTCCGGGGCTGCTGGGAGGGGAGGTCGGGGAGCGATGGGGTCGCGGGGAGCGATCGTTGCCATAGCTACGCCTGGCTACTGTAGAAGGTCGAGGCTCTACTGCGGGAGCTCGTGGCTCGGCAGTGGAAGGTCGAGGCTCTACTGCGGGAGCTCGTGGGCTCGGCAGTGGAAGGGGGCTCTATGCGGAAGCTCGTCGGCTCGGCAGTGGAAGGTCGAGGCTCTATGCGGGAGCTCGTGGGCTCGGGCAGCGTCGGTCACGGCCCGGCGGCGGGCGTCATCGTCTCTGCCGCCGCGAGCGCAGGACCGTAGGTCGGATCGCGCAGCAGCGACTGACGGATGCCCTCACCGAGAATTCCGCTCTCTCCGCGCGAGGCGCCGAGGATCGTCCATTCGTGTTCGTGCCCGTGCTCGTCGCGGCTGCGGGCGCGCAACCCGCCCGTTCCACGCCGCAGCCCCAGCCGCCGGCCGGAGGTGGTGGCGATCGCCACGCTCTCGAGGCCCCTCACCTCCTGCTCCGGAGCCTGCTCGAGCCTCACCGCCACCCTGCGCTCGCCGACCGTGGCGGCGCCGATCAGGCCCGTATCGCCTGCCGTCAGGGGTCTGACCTCCCATCCCAGCCGCGAAGCCAGCCATCCCACGAGCAGCATCGCCGCGACGGTCGAGTCGGGATGGTGGCGCACGGCCACCGTTTCGATCCGCTCGAGCTCCGCGCGCATCCTCGGGGAGTCGAACGCGGCCGCCACCCGCTCGCGCCACGGGGTGCTCCGCAGCCAGGCCAGGTCAACGACATAGGCACGGCTGCGCAGCTCGCACGCACGCTCCACCGCCGCGCGCCACGACGGCTCGTCGAGCGAGTCGACCAGCACCGTCTGGGCGAGCTCCAGCAGAGCGTCCACCGCCTCCGGATGGCCGTGCGGGGACCACAGCAGGGTCGCCAGGTCGGTCACCACGAGCGGGTCCACGATCGTCACCAGGTCATCGAGATGGCGCTCGCCGATCTCCACGGTGACCGTCTCATGCAGCAACCCCAGCTCTCCCTCGGCCGGGTCACCATCGGAGGACACCACCGCGCGGGCATCCAGGCGCGTGCGCTTCGGGTCATAGGACAGCACCACCAGACGGGAGGCGTGATAGCGACCCACGCCCGCCAGCCGGTTCGCGATCTCTCCGCTGAAGCCGCTCTCCACGAACGCGATCATGTTCAGCGCCCGTCCCGGCGCCAGTCCGCCGTTTTCGCCGTGGCGCTGCTTCACGAGCTCCCGCAAAGCCGATTCGATCGCATCGGGCGTGGTGCCCTCCGCGCTCCACACCGCGTCGGGGCGGGACTGGGCGTCAGCGCGCGGTTGGGCGTCGATGGGCGGAGGCGGGCTCAAACGATCGAGTGAAAAGAAGGGTTCGCGAGGAGAGGCGCGATAGGCCCAAGAGACGGCTCGCTGACCACTTGGCTCACCAGTGACTCAAATCGCGCGCCAAGACTGCTCGGGCAGCAGGATGTCCGCCGCCTCCCTCGGGCCCTGCGAGCCGGCTTCATATTGCGGCAGCGGTTCGTTGCTCGGGTGGGCGGACTCCCAATATTTGAGGATCGGGTCGCAAATGCGCCACTGCGCCTCCACCTCGTCGTCGCGTGTGAACAGCGTCGCGTCACCCCGCATCGCGTCGGTGATCAAACGCTCGTACGCCTCCGGGGACTGCGAGAGGAACGCGGTGCCATACAGGAACTCCATGTGCACCGGGCGGATCACCATGCGCGACCCCGGGATCTTCGCCCCCAACCGCAGCGCCACCCCCTCGTTCGGTTGCAGCGTCAAGATCAGCTGGTTGGGCAGCACCCCCAGCGAGCCGTCCTGGCTGAACGCGAGATGTGGCACCGGCTTGAGCGTCACCGCGATCTCCGTCACTTTGCGCGCCAGGCGCTTGCCGGTGCGCAGATAGAACGGCACCCCCGCCCAGCGCCAGTTGTCGACCTCCAGTCGCAGCGCCGCGAAGGTCTCGGTGCTCGAGTCCGGCGGTATGTCCGGCTCCTGCAGGTATCCGGGCACGTCCTCGCCGCCTGCATGTCCCGGCCCATACTGCGCCCGCACCGTCATCTCCGGGATGTCTCGCTCGATCGGCTCGGCGATCGACTGCAGCACCTTCACCTTCTCGTTGCGCACCTCGTCGGCGGTGAAGCTCACCGGCGGCTCCATCGCCACGTGGCACAGCAGCTGCAGCATGTGGTTCTGGATCAGGTCCCTGAGCGCTCCCGCATGGTCGTAATAGCCGGCTCGTGTCCCGATCCCGATGTCCTCGGCTGCCGTTATCTGCACCTGATCGATGTAGTTGCGGTTCCACAATGGCTCGAACATCCCGTTGGCGAAACGGAACGCCATCATGTTCTGCACCGTCTCCTTGCCGAGGTAGTGGTCGATGCGGAACACCTGCTGCTCCTCGAAGACCCCCAGCACCCGCTGGTTGAGCTCCCGTGCCTCCTCGAGCGAGGTGCCGAACGGCTTCTCGATGATCACCCGCACCTCCGCACCCTCGTGGCGATCCAGGCCCTGCCGGCCCAGCGCCTCCACGATCACCGGGAAGAACGACGGCGCGGTCGACAGGTAGAACGCCCGACTCAGCGGCTCCCCAGCATGCTGCTCGAAGCGCCCAAGCGTCTGCTCGAGCTTCGAGTACACATTCGCGTCATCGAAGGTCCCCTGCACATACCGCACGTCCTCGAGCAGTCGCTTCAGAACATCCTCGTCGGGCCTGCGCCGCGAGAACTGCCTGATCGCCTGCTCGCACTCTTCGCGATAGTGCTCGTGCTCCTTTTCGCGGCGCGCCACGCCCACGAGATGGAAGCGCTCCGGCAGCGCCCCCTCGTGCGCGAGGTTGTAGAGCGCCGGCAGCAGCTTGCGCCGCGCCAGATCCCCGGTGGCGCCGAAGATCACGAGTGTCGTGGGGGCGACCGGTAGGCGCTCCAGTCCGGCCGTGAGCGGGTTCTCCTGCTCGATGGCCGCGACGCTCGCCACGCTGGCTACCGGCGCTTGCCGCTCTGCTTCGTGGCCGAGCCGCCCGCGGGCTTCCTCGGAGCCGACTTCACCGCGTGCCCACCGAACTGGTTTCGAAGCGCCGCCAGCACCCGGTGTGAGAACTCGCCGTTCCCACGCGAGGACAGGCGCTCGTACAGCGACGCGGTGATCACCGGCGTCGGCACGTCTTTCGCGGTCGCGTCGGCGATCGTCCAGCGACCCTCGCCCGAGTCCTCGGTCCATCCCTCGATTGCCTGCAACTCGTTTCCGTCGGCTTCAAAGGCACGCGCGGCGAGTTCGCACAGCCACGAGCGCACCACCGACCCCTGGTTCCACAGATGCGCGATCTTGGCGTTGTCGAGCTCGTACTCGGACTTGTCGAACACGTCGAAGCCCTCGGCATAGGCCTGCATCAGCCCGTACTCCACCCCGTTGTGCACCATCTTCACGTAGTGACCCGCGCCCGAGCCGCCGAAGCGCATCCAGCCGCGCTCGCCGATCGCCGCGACGCTGTCCGCGCTCGTCGGCGGCGCCAGCACGTCGAGGATCGGCGACAGGCGCTTCACCGCGGCTGGCGGCCCGCCAACCATCATGCAGTAGCCCACATCGATCCCCCACACGCCGCCGGACACGCCCACGTCCACGTAGCGGATGCCCTGCTTTGCCAGTTCCTTCGCGCGGCGCTTGTCGTCCGTCCACTTCGAGTTGCCGCCGTCGACGATCGTGTCGCCGCGGTCCAGCAGCT
>DATHPT010000327.1:0-2353 GCA_035483615.1 Solirubrobacteraceae bacterium
CTGGGGATCGTCGTGTTCTGGGTGATGGCGCGGTAGGGGTCAACGCGACGTCGATATCGCTCGTACGGAAGTTGAACGAAGCCGCTCCGCGGCGGTTTCTGGGTCATGAAGCGCCAGGCCTGACCTGCGGCGTTGTCGGTGGTCGCCTTGTTGTCGGCGTTGCCATGCCCGGCATCGCCGAAGGAGGCCACCGTGGACAAGAGCATCACGCAGCTGGGTCAGGACCTGGCACTGGCAAAGTACGCCAAGACCACACGAGAGAGTTATGTGCGGACGGCCGAGCATCTCTCGGGTCGGTTCAAGCGCCCGCTGACCGACCTGACGCGAGAAGAGCTCCGTACGTACGTGGAGGAGCTCACGTCACGCGGCAAGAGCGCGTCGTGGCTGACGGCGCACCTCGCTGCGCTCCTGTTTCTGTATCGCAAGACGCTGGGACAACCCGAGCGGGTGTCGTTCGTGTCGTTTCCGAAGCGACCGCGCCCTCTACCGACGGTGCTGAGCCTGGAAGAGGTCGGCGCGTTGCTCCGCGCTCTGCACAAGCCGGTTTACCAGGCGATCGCCATGGTCCTGTACGGGGCGGGGCTCCGCATCGCCGAGGCCCTCGCGCTCGAGGTGACCGACATCGACGGGGCGCGGGGAGTGATCCGCGTCCGCCACGGCAAGGGGGACAAGCCGCGCGAGGCGAAGCTGTCGCCGTCGCTCTACCAGTGGCTGCGTCAGTACTGGAGCCGCGAGCGACCGCCGCGGCCCTACCTGTTCGCGTCGCGAAGAACGGGCAAGCCGCCGATCGCCGAGAGTGTCCGCTCGGCTCTCGCGCACGCGGCCAAGGAGGCCTGGGTCAAGAAGCACGTGACCCCGCACGTGCTGCGCCACAGCTTCACGACGCACCTGCTCGAGCAGGGCACCGATGTGCGCGTCGTCAGCGCGCTGCTCGGCCACGCGAGCCTGCTGTCGACTGCCCGCTACGGTCGGGTGACCGAGAAGCTCGTCCGCGAGACACCGAGCCCGCTCGACCTCTTGCCGCACCGGCGCTGGTAGGCGGTGTCCGGCCCGGCGAGAGCCGGGCGCTTCGACATCGCGGACATCGTGCGCGCTCACCGCCACGAGCTCGAGGAGGAGCAGCGGCTCACCCGCTCGCAGAAGCGTGTCCTGACCGACATCGCCCAATGCCGGACCGCCACTCTGGGCGGGCATCTGGATCGGTGTCTGGACTGCGGCTACGAGCACCCCTCGTACAACTCGTGTCGGAATCGGCACTGTCCGAAGTGCCAGGCCCTGGCGCAAGAGCAATGGATCTGTGCCCGTCGGCAGCGGATGCTCGACGTACGGCACTTCCACGTCGTCTTCACGCTGCCGGCGGAGCTGCGACCGCTGGCCGCGTTTGCGCCCCGCGTGGTCTTCGCGGCGCTCTTCGAGGCAGCGCAGCGCACGCTCCTGGAGTTTGGACGGCGGCGCTTGGGCGCCACGCTCGGGGCCACGCTGGTGCTCCACACCTGGACGCGCGCCCTGCAGTTCCACCCCCACGTGCACGCGATCGTCACGGCCGGGGGGCTGTCCGACAACGGCACGCGCTGGTGCCCCGTGTCGCGCCGCTTCCTCTTTCCCGTTCGCAACATGAGCCAGGTCTTTCGCGGCAAGATGATGACGGCGCTCGGGAAGGCCTACCGCAGGCGCGCCTTCGTCGGCTTTGACGCCTTCCGCGACCCGCTGGGCTTCGAGCTCCTCATGGGCCGCGTCGCCAAGCTGTCGTGGAACGTCTACGCCAAGGCACCCTTCAAGAAAGGCCGGCACGTCCTCGACTATCTCGGCCGCTACACCCACCGGGTAGGCATCGCCAACAGCCGCCTCCTGGCGGTGTCCGCCGAGGCGATCACGTTTCGCACCAAGGGCACCGGCACCGAGACCCTCGCGCCCGTCGGTTTCCTCCGTCGCTTCGTGCAGCACGTCCTACCCGATCACTTGCACAAGATTCGACACGTCGGTCTCTACGCCGCCGCGTCCGCCGAGCGTAACGACCTCGCGCGAAGATGCCTTCGTGACGCCCGACCGCTCGTCCCTTCCGAGACCTGGCGCGAACGCCTTGCCCGTCTCACCGGACGAGATCTCTCCGTCTGCCCCCGCTGCGCTGGGCGAGTCGTCGTTCTCCCGCTGCCGTTGGCCCGCGCTCCACCTCCCGGTGTCGCCCCATGACGACTCGTTTGCCGGACCCGAAAACCTGGGACGAACTACCCGCGTCGAACTGCGACGCAGCGACGCCCAGATCTGCTCACGCATCGCCCTCCTCCGCCTCCCCTCCGCCAGCGAGCCGACATCGAGACCTTGCGCCGCTCGCCCGGCGTGCCTAAATCCCCAT
>DATHPT010000328.1:0-8639 GCA_035483615.1 Solirubrobacteraceae bacterium
CTGCTGCGCGAGAGCCGCGACGAGCGACAGGAGCGCCCGGACATGCTCGGCTCGGCGCTGATCGTCCTCGCCATCGGCGTGCTCGCGCTCGCGCTCGTCAAGGCTCCCGCCTGGGGCTGGGGGAGTGCGAGCACGATCACAGCGTTCGCCATCGCCATCCTCGGCTTGGCAGCGTTCTGGTGGCGTTGCCTGACGCACCGCTCACCGGTGATCGATCCCGCCATGCTGAGGGTACGCTCGTTCACTGCGGCGAATATGGCCTCGTTGCTCTTCTCGGCCGGCTTCGCGGCATTCCTGCTGGGCAACGTGCTGTTCATGACGACGGTGTGGCACAGGTCGGTGCTGATCGCCGGGCTCTCACTCGCGCCGGGCCCCGCGACGGCCGCCACCTTCGCGGCGACGTCAGGTCGATACATCAATCGATTCGGACAGCGCTCGCTGAGCGCACTTGGAATCGCACTGTTCGGCATCGGCTCCCTGTGGTGGCGCCTGCGCGTCGGTGAGACGCCCGACTATCTTGGTGAGATGCTGCCAGGACTGCTCCTGAGCGGGGTCGGCGTGGGCCTGGTGTTGCCGAGCCTCGCAAGCGCCGCATCCTCCTCGCTGCCGCCGGCACGCTTTGCCACGGGTTCCGCGGTGTTCACCATGACGCGCCAGATCGGCTTCGTCCTCGGAGTGTCGATCCTCGTTGCCGTGCTTGGGAGCCCGAACCGCGTCGATCCGGTGGCTGCGTTCGAGCGTGGCTGGGCTTTCATGATCGTCTCGAGCGTCCTCGGATTGCTCGCTGCGCTTTCGATCGGAGAGGTCCGGCGAGCCACGGCCCCGGCCGACGCGGCGATGCTGGCCTCGGCTGCCGGGTTCGGCAAATGAGCATTGTGTGAAACGCTCACGATCCACCACACTGCTTGCATCCCATCGAATGAAGACCATGCGCTGAGCGGCTGCGAGCGGTCTGCAGGATCGCCTTCGCTCAGCAGCGCTCGGTGTCGAACATCCTCAGCGCGTGGACGCCAGCAGGGTGAACGCGCAACTCGCGCACAACCTCGGCGGCGTAGGTAGGCAGCTCCTCCGGCTGTGGCAACGGCACGCCATAGGTGGATGGCATCAGCATGGGAGCGGCCAATGCAGAGAAGGTCAAGTCGGCAGCGGTGAACTCATCGCCGCAAATGTAGGGCCGGCCGTCTGCCAGCAGCTTGGCTACAGCGCCGAAGGTTGCGCGCACCTCGGCCTCAGACTCGACGGCTGAAGCGGGTGTCACGTCGAGGACTCGTGCGATGATCCCTATCAAAAGTGGATAGCCGAGTCGTAGGCTGGTTCGCTCCCACGCCGGGACGCCGGCGCTGCCGTAGGAGAGAGCGAGATCGCGGCGCTTGCGCAGCTGCTGGTACATCCAACGCCGTGAGTGGGGACCCAGACTCGCGTTGAAGCCGGCCTCGAGAAGTCGCGCCTCGGCCGCCAGATTTGGATCCTGCGGGTACAGCGTGCGGCCCGGTGACGCCTGCGCGTCCGCCCACGCAAGGATGTCTCCCGAATCGGCCAGAACGCCATCGCCGCACACGAACACCGGCACCGTGAGGCCGCCGCCGGCGCGTAATGTCACGGCACGGTGGATCGCCTGTATGTGAGGCCGTTCACGATAGGCCACACCAACACGCTCAAGTGCCCATCGCGCCTTCTCGCAATAGTGACTGATCGGAATCGTCAGCAGCACATTCTCTGTCCTCATCGCATGCATGGCCTGGGACCAGGCTACCGTGGCAAAGGTTTCAGCGTTTGGAGAGCGAGGCTTCGACGGCCGCGCGCACGGTGGGGTAGACGCGCTGCCGGGACATGTCGCCGCCAGCCGTGCGCAGGACATCGCGCACCTGGCCGACATCGCGAGCAAGCACCAGGCTCACGCCGTCCTGCCGTAGCTCATCCGCCAGCCCGTCGAGCATCCGTGCCGCGCTGACGTCGATGAAGGGAATCGTCTCGGCGTCGAGCACGACCGTCCTGGTTCCCTGCTCGCGGGCAGCTCGGCGTACCTCGGTGCGCACAGGTTCGGCGTTGGCGAAGAACAGCCCGGACTCCACACGCAGCACGATGACACCAGGAACTCGCACGCTCTCGGGGTGGCGCTCAAGATCCTCGAAACGCTCATCTCCAGGCGGCTTGCCCAGCTCGACGACCCGAGGTCGCGATGCGCGGTAGAGGAGCAACAGGAACGAGATCCCGATGCCGATGAAGAGACCCGGCAAGGTGTCAAAGACCGTCACTCCGAGCATCGCTGCGATCGCGGCGATGAAGTCAGGGCGGGCGGCAACTCCGTAGGCCTCTCCGAGACGCTTGGTGTAGACGCGGTACAGGGCAACAAGCGAAGGAATATCGACCAGCTCGATCAATGCCGCGATCACCACCGCCGCCAACGTCGCCTCGGGCAGGCTTTCGAAGAGGCCGGTGAGGAACAGCAGCGTGAGAATTGTCAGCGCGGCGACCAGCAGCCCCGAGAGTTGAGTCCGAGCTCCAGAGGAGCCATTGACGGCGGTCTTCGAGAGGCTGCCATTGACGACCATTCCGCTTGAGAGCCCCGCACCGAGGTTCGCAGCCCCAACACCGATCAGCTCGCGATTGGTGTCGATCTCATAGCGATCGCGGGTCGCATAGATCTTGGCGGCGCCCAAACCCTCCGCGAAGCCGACCAGCATGATGCCGATGGCTCCTGCGGACAGCTGGCCGAGATCGCTGAACGATACGTTCGGAAATCCGAGCGACGGCAGTCCTCCGTCGATGTGCCCGACGATCTCGACACCGTGGTCGTTGAGAGCGAACACTTCGACCGCTGCGACACCGAGGAACACGACAATCAGTGAGCCTGGAAGGACCGGGGCGAGACGCTTTAGAAGGAGGACCAGTGCGAGGGAGACGACACCGATCAGGAGCGTGAGCGCACTCGTATCCCCAAGTTCTCCGAGCAGATCCCAGAGCTTCTCGAAGAAGTCGCCCGAGCCGCCTTGGACACCAAACAGCTTCGGCAGCTGCCCGACGATGATCGTCAGCGCCAGACCGACGATGAAGCCCTTCAGCACCGGCTCGGAGATGAAGTTCGCAAGGAACCCGAGGCGCAGTGCTCCGGCCGCCAGGGCCGCGATCCCAACCGTGATCCCGAGCGCCGCCGTCATCGCCACGAAGTGCCCGCTGCCTGCGGTCGCATAGTCCCCGACCGTCGCCGCGGACAGCGCGGCAGTGGCGGCCATCGGCCCGGTGACGAGGTGCTTGGAGCTGCCGAACGCCGCATAGAAGATCAGAGCGGCGGGTGCGGCGTAGAGCCCGACGACAGGGGAGACCCCGGCGATCGTCGCATAGGCCAACGCCTCCGGTACGAGCACCGCCCAGACCGTGAGTCCTGCGAGCACGTCGCCGCGCAGCCAGTCGCGACGGTAGCCGCGCAGCGACGGAAACAGCCAGCTCACAGACGATCCTCGCGTTTGGAGCGGGTGGCGCTCAGGGTTCGATGAAGTCCCAATGGGCTCTGCCTTCACTGGATAGAGAATCCGCTGATCGCATCATCACCGATCGGAATGATCGGCTGGAATCGCCGTTGCCTCAGGCTTTCACGGCAACGATGCCAAGCACCAGCAGACCGAGCAGAACGCCGACGGCGGCCAACGCCGTCATGAACCCCTCTTCGGGTGGGGCAAACTCGCCGCGTGAGATCGCCTGCTCCACGCGCCTATGGCGCACATAGGCGTAGCCGATGAAAGTCACGCCGACGCCCGCGAAACCGATGCCGGCGACCGTGTAGGGCCATTGAGTGCCTGGGGTCAGAGCTGGGACGAGCTTCCCGGCGGCAAGGCTCACCGCCAGCGAGGCCAGACCGGTTCGCCACCAGGCCAGGTAGGTACGCTCGTTGGCCAGACGAGTACGGCGCGACGCGTCGCCCGTCTCGCTGTCGACCCTGGGTGTTCCTCGCTGCTGGGGCTCTGAGCTCATCGGCTGCATGGAAGCAGACTCTTTCGGCAAATGGTCCTGATGTGATGTCTTTGCGAGCTCGTCCGGTCACACAGCCGTACGATCGCGCCCGTGCGATGATGGCCTCGTGCGCAGACTGCTGTTGGCGATTCTCCTGTGTGCGTTGGGCTTGCCGGCCTGCGCGCAAGCTTCGACCTCCGGTGCCCAGCTATGGACGGCGCTGGGCGGGAACGTGATCTGTGGAATCGCGATCCACCCACCAAACACACCCCCGATCCAGCTGCTCTGTGCCGCAAAGCCAATCCCACCTCCGAAGGCGATGGGCATCGGCGACCCCGGCTTCGTCTTCCTCGGATCGGTTGGGCGACCCTCGCCTGTGCGTCTCAGCCAGGACTCCTTCGTCGGTAGTAGGTCGGTCGCGCTCAGAGATGGAAGCAGGTGGGGCGGAACTGGGCCGATCAGCGTGAGGTGCACGATCGGCACAAGGGCGGTTCGCTGTGTCAACCGAGCGCATCATGGCTTCAAGATCACGAAGAGCTCCTACCGCTCGTTCTAGGCTGCTCGTGGTGGCAAGGGTGACTGAGCCATCGCTTACGAAGATCGTGGGAAGGATGCGCTGGCAGAAGGGTCGGTGTTGAGGGATGAGCGCTGCTCTCACACGGGGAACTTCGATCTCCTCGCGATGCGGGCACGCCTTGCTCTTGGCGGCAGTGCTGACGCTCTCGACGGCGACACTGAACGGGTGCGGAGCCAGTCACTCAGCCTCGGCGAACGCCTCTGCATCGAGTGAACGAATGGCGCTCGTCAGCTATCTGCGGCAGGTCGAGCCGATCCGATTGGCTGTCAATCGCCTACTGGAAGGAGCTGATCCAATCCTGGCGGCTTATCGCGCTGCCCGCATCTCTCCAGGAGAGGCGTCGCACAGGATGGGCGCCCTGGAGCGGCGCTTTGCCATCTATGCGGTGGACGTCGCCGCGATCCAGCCAGCCACGATGAGGTTGCGTCTGCTGAACGCGCCCTACGCTCACACCTACATCCTCGAGGACTCATATCTGAGCGCGCTCACGACTGCGTTGGCAGAGCACAACCCGGACGATCTACCCGCTACACAGGCTGCTCAGCGAGCGGCGATCATCCAGTGGCGCACAGGTTTGACTGTGCTTGCTCGGCGCGCGCTGGTCAAGCTGCCTGGCGACTTGCAGGCAGCCGGCAGGGGGGAGATAGCCCCTTCTGTACAGGGAAGCTAGTAGCCGTAGCCGCCGGAGTTTTCAGGCTGAGCCGGTTCTGAGGGCGTGGTGGCCGGCGCTGGGGTCGCGGGTGCGCCAGAGCTCTGAGAGCTGGTCTTCACGACCGCCCAGGTGCCGACGTCTTTGATGCCCTGTCCGCTTGTGTCACCGGGCTTCTGATCCGGCGCGAAGGTATAGAGCGGCATCCCCTTGTAGGTAACCTGCTCGGTGCCGTCGGGTCGCTTCACTGTCGCAAGTGAGCCGACGCTGCCGCTTGGGGTGCCCGCCGATGCGCTCAGTGGATGCCACACGTGCAAGCACGCGCTGCTGGTGCAGATGAACTTGCCATTCTGCTCGCCACTGAGGCTGTAGAGGGTCATCCCCTGGGCGTCGACCAGCACCGTGGCGCCGAGTGACGTGTTGGAGGCGGTCTTCACGACCGCGGCGCCTTCTCCGCTTGAGGAGACCGTGCTTGCTGGGGGAGACGTGCTGGTCTGTGAAGCCGAGCCAGAGTTGCTTGAGCTGCTTCCGCATGCGGCCAGCGTGAGCGACGCTGCAAGGGCTGGGAGGAGGAACTTCAGGGCTGAGCGCATCGGGAGACTCCTTTGATGAGGCAAACGAGAGCGAGGCTGGCGATTTACGGGCCATGCCTGTCGTTAAAGACTCCAGCCTCCCCGGTTCCTTCCGATCGAAGCACCGATCTTCGCGGATCACCGATCTTCGCCGTCTAGTTGCTGTGGCTCGGAAGCCTCGTTGGTCCTACAGCGCTCGTGTGAGGCTGGCAATGATGTAGAGGGTGAAGCCGAGGCCGAGCAGGCGTCGGAACCAATTCTCTCCATGTCGTGTCTCTTCGTAGGCCCATACGCTGAAGCTCACATAGAAGACCGACAGCGCCACTCGGTGGGTCGTGCCGTGAGTGAGGTGCCCGGCAGCGCTTGCCAGGAGTGCCAGGATGAGCGGCGGATTTGGGAATTGAACGATGGCGAAGCCCGCGGGCCATCGCCATCGGGCTGCGCGTCTGATCGCCCCGGACTCGATCAGTCCTGCACCTCGACGCCTTTCCAGAAGGCGAAATGGTCCTTGATTTGTGTGGCGGCGTCCTTCGGGTCGGGGTAGTACCAGGCAGCGTCGGGATTGGACTCTCCGGCGACCTCGATCGTCTTGTAGCTCGCCTCTCCCTTCCACGGACACGTCGTGTGGGTCTCGCTGTCGCGGAAGTGCTCCTCGCGGATGCTCTCGGCAGGGAAATAGTGGTTTCCCTCGACCACCACCGTTTGCTCGCTCTCGGCGAGCGTCGCTCCATTCCAAGTCGCCTTCACGGTCAGCTCCCTCCAACGTGATGTGGTCTCATGATATCTGCCGTGGGCTGCCACGCAGGTATCGTGGACACCAGGCGGCGGGCCTGCTCCACCACTGCGTCATCCTGGTGGCCCGCGGGGCTATCTGAATGGCCAAGTTGAACCGACAGGCGTCACAGCCAACCACCCAGGTCATTTCCGGCACTGATCGACAGGTATCCCAATGATTCCCACGACACGTTACGCGCGTAGTGGAGATGCGACTATCGCTTATCAGGTTGCGGGCGAGGGCGTCCTGGATCTGCTGTTCCTACCCGGGTGGATCTCTCAGGTGGAGCAACTGTGGGATGCGCCTGCGGTGCGGCGCTTCCTCGAGCGTCTGGCCGTCTTCAGTCGCCTGATCCTGTTCGACCGTCGTGGAAGCGGGTTGTCAGACGGCATCGGCGAGTCCTACACCCTCGAGCAGGAGGCGCACGATGTGCTCGCGGTGCTGGATGCCGCCGGCAGCGAGCGGACGGCACTGCTCACATATGGGTTGGGTGGACCGGTCGGCGCGCTGCTGGCGGCCGATCGTCCAGAGCGCGTGGGTGCGTTGATCATGTACGCGTCGATTGCGCGTACCTCCTGGGCTCCGGACTACGACTGGGCGATGACGGTCGAGAGTCGCGCGCAGTGGATCGAGCGCACGGTTGCCGCCTGGGGCGAGCCCGAGGGTCCGGGGCTCCCGGTGATGGCGCCCTCGATGGTCGACGATCCGGCGCTTGCCGCGTGGTTTGCGCGCCTCCAGCGTTTGGCGGCGAGTCCGAGCGCGGCGCGCATTCTCCTGAACGCCGCGGCCGGCCTAGACGTGCGGGAGGTGCTGCCCCGCATTCGTGTGCCGACGCTCGTGATGCACCGCAGCGAGGATCAGGCCTGGGACCCGCGCCATTCGCGGTATCTCGCCGAGCACATAGGCGGTGCGCGCTATGTCGAGCTGGAGGGCGTCGATTCGCTTCCGTTCGTGGGTGATAGCGGCGCGATCGTCGAGGAGATCGAGGAGTTCCTGACCGGCACACGCAGCAGTGGTGGGTTGGCGCGGGCATTGCTCACCGTGATGTTCACGGACATCGTCGATGCCACCGCACGGGCTGCGAAGCTGGGAGACGGTCGCTGGCGCGATCTGCTCGCCGATCACGACGTGCAGGTACGCGAGCAGCTCGCCCGCTTTGGCGGTCGTGAGGTCAAGACGGTGGGGGATGGCTTTCTGGCGACCTTCGAGGGCCCGCCGTCGCGGGCATTGCGCTGTGCCCTGGCTATCACAGAGACCGTGCGCGACCTGGGGATCGAGGTTCGCGTTGGAGTGCATACAGGTGAGTGTGAGCTGATCGGCGAGGACGTGGGGGGTATGGCAGTGCACATCGCCTCACGGGTGAGCGCGCTGGCGGGGCCTGGCGAGGTGCTTGTATCGGGCACCGTGTTCGGCACAGTCGTCGGCGGGCCGTTCGCTTTCGAGGAACGTGGGTTTCACGAGCTCAAGGGCGCGCCGGGGCGCTGGCCGCTCTTCAGGTTGCGCGGTTGAGAGAGGAACTGTCAGTCCTCAAGGCGCCGCACAAACCGCGTTCGCTGCGTCTGTTGCTCGTATCCGACGGCATTCCAGAAGCTCACAGCGATTGGGTCGTTCTCGACGACGATCGCAGTGAGTCTGATGGCGCCTCGGCTGCGAAAGCGCCGCTCGCCCTCCCGCAGCAACCGGGTGGCCAGTCCCTGGCGCCGATGTGCCGGATGGACCACCAGCTTGTAGAAATTGCCGCGCCATCCATCCCAGGCCGCGATCAGAGAGCCGATTGGCGTGCCATCGGACCTGGCGAGGAGCAGCGCCTGTGGATCGGTCCTGAGCAGGTGCGCCAGGCCCTCGGGAGTATCGCTGACGCTGGTCGGGCCGCCCGCGGTCTTCCACAGCTCGAGTACAGATGCGATGTCCTTCTCGGTGGCGTTCTCGATCGCCGAGGTGGGCGTGCGGGCGTCCATCGGATCAATCGGTTTCGGCGATCAGGCTCGCGACGTGGCCAGTCTCGAGCGTGGCATGGTTCAGTGGCATCGCGATCCGACGATAGCTTGCCGAGCCTCGACGGAGACTCAGGACGGTAGCCAGAGAGAAGTCACCATGAGTCACGAGACACATTCCCAC
>DATHPT010000329.1:0-4034 GCA_035483615.1 Solirubrobacteraceae bacterium
GAACAGGGCGGGATGCGCCCCGAGACACTGGATGAACTCGCGTCTTGGTCGCGCTCGGTAATCGTCGTGGCGACAGCCGGCGGCAGGGCGGCAGAACATGCTGACAGTCAAGCCCTGATCCCACTGGGTCGCCTGTATGAAGACCCGAGAGTGCAGACGATCGGCCTTTCCAGCGAGCTGAGCACGGTCGAGGAAGCATGGATACGCAAGCGATACGACTCGGACGTCGCACTCGCACTCGCCGCTCACGGAATCGGCGAGCACCTGGTCGCCGCACGAGCGCTCGCCGCCAAGCTCGAGCAGGAGCGCCACGAGCTAGGCGACCCCGATTCACCGGAAGGCGCCGCTCTCGCCTGGGCGGCGATCGACTGGAGTCGCACGGGGATGCAAGGGCCCGTGGATCGAGACCTTCTTCGCAAGCTTTGGGAGAGCTATCAGCACGGTTGGAAACCCAGCGACCAGCGCTTCGAGCAAGCGCTTGAGTGGGCACTGCGACCGGTGCACCGCACGATCGCGCTCGTCCGCGAGGAGGACCACGGGTTTCGCGCATTCGACTGGATCGCCGAGCATGCAGATCGCGAGCGTGTACGAGCCCCCAACGACGCCGCCTGGGAGATCGTCTTCGAGGCGGCCAACCCCGAGCAGGCCCTGTTGATCGGCAACAGCGCTTTGACGCGACGTCGCTACGAGCATGCCGAGCGAGCATTGACACGGGCCACCGAGTCCAGTGAGCCCGATGTCCGCGCGCTCAGTTGGTTCAACCTTGGCGTAGCTCTACACAACCTGGGTCAAACGGGCTCCGCCAAGGAAGCCTATGAGAAGGCGATCGACGCCGAGCACTTCTTCTGGTCGCCGCGAGCGATGGTCAGAGTCGGATACCTCCTCGGGCTGGAAGGCGACACGAAGGGCGCCCGGGCCAAGTACCGGCAGGCGGTTCGGTCCAATCACCCCAGTGAGAAGCTGGTGGCAAGGAACCTTCTCGCCCAGATGTTGATAGCGGAAGGCAAGCTGGATCAAGCCGTCAAGGAACTTCAAAAGGTCATCGACTCTGGTCATCCCGAGTATGCGCAGGCTGCAAGCGTCTCCCTCGCCGATGCGCTCGACAAGCTCAAGCAGACCGACGCAGCCATAGAACTGCTCGAAGCAACCAGCAAAGAGGGGCATCGCGAGAACGCTCCTATGGCTGACCTCGAGCTCGGCAGGATCCTTCTTAAGCACGACGAGCCCAAGCGAGCCATGGCGGCCCTCGGCAGGGCTATCGACTCCGGCCACCCGCACTATGGACCACTAGCCGCCGTCAAACTGGGTCAACTGCTCAGAGATCGTGGCGATCGGGAGGGCGCACGCGCCGCGTATGAGAAGGCAGTCGCGTCCGGGCATCCCGAATGCGCGCCTGGAGCCGCGCTAAATATTGGCACCCTCCTCGTTGAAGAAGAGGATCTACGTGGCGCCGAGACGGTTTTCCGTGATGCGAGCAAATCCAATCAGCTCGACATAGCAGCCCTCGGCTTGTCGAATCTCGCAGCCCTCTTCCTGGCCGAGGGAAAGCCAGCGAAGGCGATCGACATCTACCGGCAGGCAAGCCAGTCGGGGCACCCTGACCTGGCTCCTCGCGCAGCACTCGATCTCGGCAACCTACTTGCCGTGTCGTCCGACATCAAGGGTGCGCGGACGGCCTACCAGCAAGCCATCGACTCAAAGCGCAGACCGGTCGCGATCGAAGCCGAAAGCGCGATGCAGCGTCTCCCGCCTCTGACATAGACGCCAAGCCGAGCCACGCGCTACGCCTTCCGCGATGATGTGACTCTTCGAGTGAGCCCGCTTGTATCAAGGCTCGCTGAAAATGCCGGGCACCGATCACGGTCGCGCAGTACGCTGCCGAAACGGGATCTTCGCGCCCCAGCAGCGACCGTCGCGAACCACGTCGACCAGTCCCTGCGGATCTCCAAGCCTCATCGCTGAGCCGGTGATGAGAAAGACGCCTCGCTCCCGCTTGGCCAGTTCGACCCAGCCGGGAAGCTCGTCTGCTGGCGGCATTATCCGATCCTTGCCTCCCTCGTGTTCGAGCACCATGTGATCATTCGCTGCGCGCAACGCGGTCTTCTTGCCAGCGCGAGCAGGAATCATCTCTCTCAGATCGCCGTCGAGCGGATGAAGACCTAGGATCTCGGCGTATCGGGCAAACGGGTCAGGGGCCTCCCGCGAGGAGCTTGAGGTCGCAAGTTCAACAAACAGGAGCGGCTTGGGGCTTATGCCGCGCATTCCAAGCAGCGTGATCAGGTTCGTGCCACCTTCGGCACCCTGACTATCACTCGGGGGCTCCGTATCCCCCCAACCAGCGATACTCTCTGGGTCTCGATACACCCCCGACGGACGGCAGTCCGTGTGGCTGTAGAAAAGGAACTTTTCAGACCCAACTTCGAAAAGTACCGCCTCAGCCTCTGGCCCGTCGATCAAGCCGCCACACATACGGCACCGATTGTCATCGTCGTCCACTAGGGCCCGTAGCTGCTGAAGCTGCACCTCGGGCACAACGGACAAGATCTCTGGAGCGATATTTAGGCGTCTCGTCGAGGTCATGAAGCGTGGGGGCTCGGTCGGGATGCAACGTGCGACTTCAGACTACGCCAGCAGCTACGAGTTCATTATCGGCATTTCGCCCATCGCCCTTAGCGTGATCACCTAGGACTCTAGGCATGCCGGTAACCACAATGGGACGGCAATCAGGAATCAGCGAACCGGTCACGGCGACCGGTTCAGCCCGACTCTGTAACTGTGGCTTCGCGGCTCTGTGTGGTCCGAGTCCAAGCAACTGAGTTCCTACACCCCGTCACGCGCAGGAGTCGCGTCTCCAGCAGCAGCCACGGCGGCGCCGAAGGAGCCGAAGCGCACATGGACGCTTCGAGAGCAAGGGTGATGATCCCCGGCCCGGGTCCAGTCCTTGCACCTCGGCGGTCGGCCCTTCTGCAGCGTCCAAGCTCTCAGCGCATCGAGGATTTCTTGCTCGGTCCAGTAGCGGTGCTGGCGCCTGGCATTCGGCTTGAGGCCAGCGCGTTTCAGCGCCTTCTCCCAGCTGCCGAACCGTCGGCGTACGCAGAGCGAGCCCGGTCGACCTGGGCTGCCGGCAATCCACTCGCAGGAGTTTGGAGCGCGCCCGTGCTCGGCGACCCACTCTTTCAGTGCGGCGACGATCTCCTGATCAGTCCATGCCGCGGGGCGCCGATAGCGCCGGCCAACGGCACATGAGGCGCGCGCCCACTCCCGACGCGGCAGCCGGACCGTGTTCGGAGCCGGCGCCTTGCTTGCTGAAAGCGGCGAGCGCCGCCATGCCGTGATCACAGTCTCCGGGAGCGTGTCGTGGATACGGACGAGACCGAACCACTCGCGCAACAGCAGGTTGAGTTCGGCCGTCTCAGCGCGCGTTTGAACTGAGTAGGGCTGCCCGCGCGTCTGTACCCACACCGCAAACCGCTGTTCGAGCTCGAGCTGCCGTGCCTGTGCCCTCGCCACGGCTGCTCGGCGTTGCAGCGCCAGCTCCGGGGCCAGCCGAGCCACCATGCGTTCGATCGAGCGATCGAGCTGGGCGTCGTCTGCCCGGATCGCGGCTTCGCGGATCTGCTCGCGCTCGGGCGCTTCGGTCCAGTGACCGTCGAAGGGCTCGCCGAGATCGAGCTCAACGGCGTCCGTCGTCTCATGGAGCAGGTGAGGGAGGGACCACGCGAACATCGTCTCGATGATGTCCGCGTCGAGCGGCGCGGCGTCACAGCGCCCCTTACTTCGATCATGCCAGTGGCTGGTGCAGATGTAGCGGCGACTGAACGTGCCGTCTTCGCGCAGGCAGCCGGTGTGACACAGCAGCGAATGTCCACAGCGGCCGCACTTCGCGATGCGCGAGAGAAGGAAGGTTTCGGTTTCCCGATACTTCCGGCGGCTGTGCCAGCGCTCGGCGATCATTCTTTGGAGACGTTCGTGTTGGCGGGGCGTGATGTAGGCCGGCCAGTGGCCAGTCCCGACGATCTCGCCCTTTGTGGCAG
>DATHPT010000330.1:0-2066 GCA_035483615.1 Solirubrobacteraceae bacterium
CTTTCTGAGTCTCTTCGTGAGTTACAAGTTCGCAGCATCAACGTGTCATCCTGAGCGGAGCGCAGCGGAGTCGAAGGATCTGCGGTTTGCCTTCGGACCGCGAATGTCCATATTCAGAAAGCTAGATCCGTGCGATCCTCAGCACCCTTTACCCCTCCTCTGTCATCCTCTCTTTGGAGGAACATATGAAAGCTGTTGGATACAAGACTCCGCTTCCGATTGCCGACCCGCAATCGCTGCTCGATATTGAAGTGCCCGCGCCGGTAGCAACCGGCCGCGACCTGCTGGTTGAGATCAAGGCCATCTCCGTCAATCCGGTCGACGTGAAGGTTCGCGCCAGTGGCAAGCCCGACGGCGCCGAGCACAAGATCCTCGGCTGGGACGCCGCCGGCATCGTCAAGTCCATCGGTCCCGACTGCACCCTCTTCCAGCCCGGCGATGAGGTCTATTACGCCGGCTCCATCGCCCGCTCCGGCACCAACTCCCAGCTGCATCTGGTCGACGAGCGCATCGTCGGGCGCAAGCCGAAGACCCTCACCTTCGCCCAGTCCGCAGCCCTTCCGCTGACGACCATCACCGCCTGGGAGCTCCTCTTCGACCGCTTCGGTGTACAGCCCGGCAAGCCCGCACACGCCGGCAGCATCCTGGTCGTCGGCGGCGCCGGTGGCGTCGGCTCCATCCTCATCCAGCTCGCCCGTCGCCTCACCGGCCTCACCGTCATCGCGACCGCCTCGCGTCCCGAGACCCAGGATTGGTGCCGCTCCCTCGGCGCCCACCACGTCATCGATCACACCAAGCCCTTCGCCGACCAGCTTCGCGTCATCGGCCTCCCCGAGGTCGAGTACATCGCCGCCCTCACCGGCACCGAAGGCCACTACCCGGAGCTCGTCCAGGTGCTCGCGCCGCAGGGCAAGCTCGGCGTGATCGACGACCCCAAGACCCTCGACGTCAAGCCGCTCAAGCGCAAGTCCGCCTCCCTGCACTGGGAGTTCATGTTCACCCGCGCCGTCTTCGAGACCCCGGACATCCTCGCGCAGCACCGCCTGCTCAACGAGGCCGCCGATCTGGTCGACTCTGGCGTGCTCCACACCACCCTCGCCGATACGCTCGGCCCGATCAACGCCGCCAACCTCAAGCACGCCCACACCCTCATTGAGAGCGGTCGCGTCCGCGGCAAGCTCGTCCTCGAAGGCTTCTAGCCAACCGTGTCTCATCGCACAACACGCATCTGCACCATGGAGAACGTAATGTCCGAAAAGAAAGACTTTCACAGCTTCAAGCTGCATGAGATCGCAGCTGCCTTCCCCGAGACCGCCGAGTCACTGCTGCTCGACACCTACCTCACCGACAGCGAGCACGCCAGCTCGCGCCTCTTCCGTGTCTACCGCCCGACCCCGCCGCACTACCACGCTGGCAGCGACGAGCACCTCTACGTGCTCTCCGGCCGCGGAACCTTCTGGATGGGCGATCCCTCGAACTCCGGCGAGTTCGGCCCCGGAGACTTCCTCTGCTTCAAGCGCAACGTCGTCCACGCCCAGCCCACCATTATTGAAGGCCCTGTGGTCTTCCTCGCCATCGACACGCCGCGGCGCAATCCGACCGACATCATCTTTGTCAACCCGAAGGATGGCACGCCGGAGGGCTTCATCCGTCCCCGCGAGTAACCGCAACCAGCATCAGCCACCAGCAGCCGTGTGCGGGCTTCCATCGCCGCTCCGGCTGCTTCCATTCCCACTCTCCAAGTCAGATATCATCTCTGTTACTAGGAACCATGAGGAGAGTGGAATGCAGCATATGCACCGCGCCCTGGTGCTTGCGGGTGCGCTCGTCGCGCTGGCTGCCCAGGCACAGTCCGCACCAGCGTCAACCCAGGCCACAAATTACGATCCACGCCTGACCTTCGCCCCGCTCTCGCTGCCCGATCCGGTCAACGCCTACCGCTCCAGCAACGGCGCTCCCGGGCCCTCCTACTGGCAGAACGAGGCCGACTATGAGATGCACGCCGACCTCGACACCAAGGCCAAGGTCCTGCATAACGACGAGGTCATCACCTACACCAACAACAG
>DATHPT010000331.1:0-5905 GCA_035483615.1 Solirubrobacteraceae bacterium
CCCGTGAACACGCCCGTCGCGCTGCCTCGAAGCGAGGCCGGATCGATGCCGGCGCGCTCGAATGTCTCCCAGCACACTTCGAGCAGGAGCCGCTGCTGGGGATCCATCGCAAGCGCCTCACGCGGGGGGATCCCGAAGAACGCGGGGTCGAACTCGCAAGCGTCATATACGAAGCCGCCCTCGCGCGTGTAGCTGGTGCCAGGGTGATCGGGGTCGGGGTGATAGAGGCCGTCGAGGTCCCAGCCCCGGTCGGCAGGGAACAGGTCGATGGCGTCGCCCCCGGCGGCCACCAGCCGCCACAGCTCCTCCGGCGAGCCCACTCCTCCCGGGTAGCGACAGCTCATACCCACGATCGCGATCGGGTCATCCGCGCCCGTGTCGAGAGGCGCACGGACTGGCTGCGTGGCGTGCCTGTCGACCGCCTCGTGTCCGTCGAGCTCCCCGAGCAGGTAGCGCGTGACGGCGGCCGGCGAGGGGTGGTCGAACACGAGCGTCACCGGAAGCTTCAGGCCGGTCAGCTGACCGAGGCGGTTGCGAAGTTCGACCCCTACGAGCGAGTCGAAGCCCAGCTCCTTGAACGCCAGCTCGACCTGAATCGCCTCGGTCGAGGAGTGTCCGAGCACGCCGGCGGTCTCTGAGCGCACAAGCTGCTGCACAGCGCGCTCGCGCTCGTCCTTCGGCAGACCTGCCAGCCGATCCGCCGGCGAACCATCGATCTCGCGCTCGCTGCGTCGCGCCACACCACGGACGAGCCCGCTCAGCAGCGTGGGCGCCATGCCTGCTCTCGCCTGAGCGCGAAGCGCCGCGAGATCCAGGCGAACCGGGACCATGAGCGCCTGCCCGTGCGAGCGCGCGGCGTCGAACAGAGCCAGCCCTTCCTCTGAGCCCAGCGCGATCATGCCGGTGCGGGTGGCGCGCGCGAGGTCCGTCTCGCTCAGGGCGCCTCCCATGCCGTCCGCGTCCGCCCACAGTCCCCAGGCGATCGAGACGCCCGCCAGGCCCTGCGCGCGACGCCGGCAGGCAAGCGCGTCGAGAAACGCATTGGCAGCTGCGTAGTTGCCCTGACCGGCGCTTCCAAGCACCCCCGAGACCGAGGAGAACAGCACGAGCTCGCAGCAGCCAAGCTCTCGGGTCAGCTCGTGCAGGTGCCATGCGGCGTCGACCTTCGGCGTGAGCACCGCGTCGATCCGCTCCGGAGTGAGCGAGCCGATCACACCGTCGTCAAGGACTCCAGCGGCGTGCACAGCCATCCGCAGCGGATGCTCGGGCGATATTGCCTCGATGAGCTGTTGGAGCTGTGCGCGCTCGGCCACATCGCAAGCCGCGATCTCCACCTGAGCCCCGAGCTCGGACAGCTCCTCCACCAGCCGCTCGGCACCCTGCGCATGCGGCCCCCGGCGGCTGACGAGCAGCAGCCGGCGCGCCCCCCATCGCTGCACCAGGTGTCTGGCCAGGCGCCCTCCGAGGGCTCCCGTGCCGCCCGTGATCAGCACGGTGCCCTCGTGCAGGTCAGGAACGCGATCGTCATCGGGCTCGCCCTGCTCGAGGGCCCGCGCGGACCGATCCTCCGAGGAGGCGCGCACGAGCCGGGGGACCTTCAGGGCGCCCTGGCGTATCGCAAGCTGCGGCTCGTTGCACGCAAGCGCATCGCCGAGCGCATCCCAGCAGGACGGCTCGCCATCCACGTCGACCAGCGTGAGCCGTCCGGGATGCTCGGACTGCGCCGTGCGCACCAGTCCCCACAGGGACCCGCCCGCCAGGTCCGCCGGCTGCTCACCGGCGGCGGTCGCGACAGCCGCGCGCGTCACAACCACGAGCCGCGACTCCGACAGGCGCTCCTCGGCCAGCCAAGCCTGCAGCGTTGCAAGCAGGCGACTCACGCCCGCACGGATCCCGCCCGGCGACTCGTCCGCACCCGTGAGCGCGATGCAGTCCACCAGCACCGGATCTGCGAGCTCGGGAGCAGACATGCCGTCGATCGCCTCCACAAGGGATTCGATGTCTGCGTATGCCTGCGCGCGATCCAGCGCACCGGCGAGGGCCCCGTCCACGGCGCCGATCACCACCGGCGGCCGATCCGCCACAGGCGCCTTGCGCACGGCCTCGCGGGCGATCCAGTCGACGGTATAGAGCGAGCGGTCGCGAGCTCCGCTTGACTTGCGCAGCTGCTCGGAGGAGATCGCCCGCAATGCCAGCGAGCCAACCGACGCCACCGGCCGACCGTCCTGGTCGGCGATCGCGAGCGACACGGCGTCGGGACCAACCGGCGAGAAGCGCACCCGCAAGGCTCGCGCATCGGCGAGCGCCGACTCCACATCACTCCAGGAGAAGGGAAGCCACACTCGATCGACGTTGGAATCGCTGTCGGAGCCGAGCATGCCCGCGCCAAGCGCGTGCAGCGCGCTGTCCAACAATCCCGGGTGCACGGCAAAGCCCTCTCCGTCCTTCTGCGCCTGCTCGGGCAGCACGGCTTCGGCGAACATCTCGCCCGATCGCCGCCATGCGGCGCGCAGACAGCGAAAGCTCGGCCCGCATTCCAAGCCTCCCTCCGCCAGCTGCGAGTAGAGCTCCTGCACGTCGACCTCTACCGATCCCTCCGGTGGCCACACCTCAGAGCCGGCCGGCAGTGGCTGCGGCCTCAGTCTGGAAGCCTCCGAGCCCGAGGGTGCAAGCACACCAACCGCATGGGCCGTCCAGGTGCCAGAGGGCACTGCCTGCTCGCGCTCAGGATCCTCCAAGCGCGAGTGGATGCTCACAACTCGGCAATCGGACTCGTCGGCCTCGCCGAGCGTCACCTGCAGGTGGACGGCGCCGTGCTCGGGCAGAGCCAGCGGAGACTGCAACGTCAGCTCGCGCACCAGCTCGCAACCGACATGACCGCCGACGTGCAACGCGAGCTCCAAGAGCGCCGTGCCGGGCAGCAATGTCGTGCCGAGCACAACGTGGTCGGCGATCCAGGGTTGTGCCTGCAGCGACAGCCTGCCTGTGAACACCCAGCCATCCCCACCGGCGAAGGCGAGGGACGAGCCGAGCAGGGGGTGGCTCACCGGCAGTTGACCGAGCGCGGCGGCGCTGAGCTCGCCGCCGTCCGAGGGCTCGAGCCAGTAGCGCTTGCGCTGAAAGGCGTAAGTGGGCAGCTCAGCGCGTCGCGCTCTGTGACCCTCGAACAGCGCGCTCCAGTCGACCTGTGCTCCGCAAACCCAGATCTGCGCGAGCGCCCCATGCAGAGTCTGTATCTCCGAGCGCCCGCGTCTCATCACGGGCGTCGCAACGAAGTCGATCTCCGCCCCGTCCGCCTGGAGCGCTTCGACGGCCAGGCACTCGCTGGTCATCCCGCTCAGCACTCCATCGGGCCCAAGCTCCAGGAAGCTCCTCACGCCACGCCGGCGCAGCGCGCGGATGCCGTCGGCGAAGCGCACGGGCTGGCGCACATGGCGCACCCAGTAATCGGGGGTGCACAGCTCCCGACCGATCACATCGCCCGTCACGTTCGACACGATCGGAATCGACGGCTCCATAAACGAAACGCTCTCGGCGACTCGCGCGAACTCGTCGAGCATCCCGTCCATTCGCGGAGAGTGAAATGCGTGGGAGACGCGCAGGCGCCGCGTCTTGCGGCCCTGCTCCTCCCAGTGGGAGACCAGACCGAGGACGGTCTCCTCCTCGCCGGAGAGCACGACCGAGGAGGGACTGTTGACACCGGCGATCGACACCCGGTCCTCGAGGCCGGCGAGCGTCGGCGCGACCTCCTGCTCGGAGGCCTGCACCGCGACCATCGCCCCGCCTGCCGGCAGCTCCCCCATCAGCCGGCCGCGAGCCGCGACCAGCCGGCAGGCGTCGGGCAGCGAGAGCACGCCCGCCGCCAGCGCAGCCGCGAACTCGCCGATCGAATGCCCGATCATGAAGGCGGGACGGACTCCGAGAGAGCCCATCAGGCGGTACAGGGCCACCTCCAGCGCGAACAGGCCGGCCTGAGTGAACAGCGTCTCATCCAGCAGCTCCGCGGCAGGATCGGCAAGCGCTCCGTCCGCGTCGGGCGCTGGGCCGAGCACGAGACTGCGCAAGGAGCGCGGAAGGTGCTCGTCCATGTGAGCGCACACCTCGTCAAACGCATCTGCGAACACGGGAAGCGAGCGGTGCAGCTCGGCGCCCATTCCCTGCCACTGAGCGCCCTGACCGGTGAACAGGAAGGCAACCAGCTCGCCATCGCCTCGCAGCGTTCCTCGCACCACGGTCTGGCTCGCGGCGGCGCCCGCCAGCGCGCCGACGCCCTCGCACAGCTCCCCCCAACCCTCGCCGAGCACCACCGCCCGGTGCTCAAAGTTCGAGCGGCCGGCGAGCGAGAGACCCACGTCGCTCGCGGTCAGATCTGTCTCCGCGCCCAGGAAGCGCTCGAGCCGCGTGGCCTGCGCGAACAGCGCCTCCTCGCTCCTGGCCGACAGCACCCACGGCGCCGGCGTGGCCTGCGCCGGTTCTCCGGCGAAGCGCGCCCTCGTGTCCGCGTGGGGCTCCGGCGCTGCGATCGGCGCCTCGGCGGCGGACTCCGGCGGTGCAGGCCTCAGCACAGCAGGCTCCGGCAGGGCCGCGTCGGGACCCTCCTCGAGGATCACGTGTGCGTTGGTGCCACTGATGCCGTAAGAGGAGACGCCCGCCCTACGTGGCGCGTCGCCCGCCGGCCACTGCCGGGGCTCGAGCAGCAGCGAGACTGCGCCCTGCGACCAGTCGATCTCGCTGGATGGCTCGTCGACGTGAAGCGTCTGCGGGAGCAGCCCGGCACGCATCGCCATCACCATCTTGATGACGCCCGCGACCCCTGCAGCCGCCTGGGTGTGACCGATGTTCGACTTGACCGAGCCCAACCACAGCGGATGCCGCCGCGAGCGCTCCTGCCCGTAGGTGGCAAGCAGCGCGTGCGCCTCGATCGGATCGCCGAGTCGCGTCCCGGTGCCGTGTGCCTCCACCGCGTCGATCTGGGTCGAGGAGAGACCTGCGCTTGCCAGCGCCCGGCGAATCACCTGCTGCTGGGCCAGTCCGTTGGGCGCCGTCAGGCCGTTGCTCGCACCGTCCTGATTGATCGCGCTGCCCCGCACGGTCGCAAGCACCTGGTGACCGTTGCGCTGCGCGTCGTCAAGGCGCTCGAGCAGCAGCGCCCCGACCCCCTCCCCCCAGCCCGTGCCGTCCGCAGCCTGCGCGAACGGCTTGCAGCGACCGTCAAGCGCAAGTGCGCGCTGGCGGCTGAAGGCCGCGAACAGGCCCGGGGTGGTCATCACGCTCACGCCTCCCGCGAGCGCGAGGGAGCACTCGTCCCGTCGCAGCGCCCCGCAGGCGAGGTGCAGCGCCACGAGCGAGGACGAGCAGGCGGTGTCGACCGTCATGGCGGGTCCGTGCAGGCCGAACACGTAGGACACGCGCCCGGCGATCACACTGCCGACGGCGCCGGTCATGTCATAGCCCTCGAGCCCGTCTGGTGCCAGCCACGCACGGGCGTTGTAGTCCAGCGTGTTGATCCCGGCGAACACACCGGTCTGGCTGCCACTCGCCGAGTCGCGGTTGACGCCGGCGCTTTCAAGCGCCTCCCAGCAGAGTTCCAGGAACAGGCGCTGCTGCGGGTCCATCGTCAGCGCCTCGCGCGGGCTGATGTTGAAGAAGGCTGCGTCGAAATCGGCGGCGTCACCGAGAAACCCACCTTCGCGCGCGTAGCTGGCCCCTGACGTTTCGGGATCGGGGTCATACAGGGCGTCAAGATCCCAACCGCGATCGGCGGGAAATGCTCCGATGGCATCGCCACCCTTGCTCAACAGCTCCCACAGCTCATGCGGCGAGCTCACCCCGCCGGGGAAGCGACAGCTCATCCCGACGATCGCGATCGGCTACTCCGGGCCGGGCGCCCGTGCTCTGGAGGCGA
>DATHPT010000332.1:0-3140 GCA_035483615.1 Solirubrobacteraceae bacterium
ACGTCCACGTACTGCAGCCCCTGCTTTGCAAGCTCCTTCGAGCGGCGCTTGTCGTCCGTCCACTTCGAGTTGCCCCCGTCGACGATTGTGTCGCCCTTCTCGAGCACCTTCGCCAGCTTCTGTACGGTCTGCTCGGTGGGGTCGCCGGCCGGCACCATGATCCACACGATCCGCGGCGCCTTCAGCTTCTTGACGAGATCCGCCAGCGAGCTCGCCCCGCGCGCCCCGTTCTTGACCGCGCCTGCCACAGCGCCCTTGTCGAAGTCGAACGCCACCACCTCGTGCTCAGAATCGCGGCGGATGCGATGCACCATGTTTCCGCCCATCTTGCCGAGTCCCACGAATCCGATTTCGGTCATATCAGGGACGATCCTAGCCACACCGCCACCCGGTTGCAGCATTCCACCCAGGTAAGGTTGCGACCACACGGCCAGATCGCGACACGAGAACGCCCAGCATCCCCCAAATACCACCGTCCTCGTGCGTCCACCGGCCGGACCACCCCTACCTCAGGAGACCCACCCTCGATGAGCCCCGACACACCCACGCGCCCCGATCGCAACCTCGCGCTCGAGCTCGTGCGCGTCACCGAGTTCGCCGCGCTCGCCGCCGCCCCGCTTGTCGGCAAGGGCGACAAGGAGGCCGCCGACCAGGCAGCCGTCGACGGCATGCGCTATGCCCTTCACTCCGTCCAGATGGACGGCACCGTCGTGATCGGCGAGGGCGAGAAGGATGAGGCGCCGATGCTCTACAACGGCGAGCGCATCGGCGACGGCTCTCCGCCCGAGGTCGACATCGCCGTCGATCCGCTGGAGGGCACCACGCTCGCCGCCCACGGCATGCCCTCCGCGCTCGCGGTGATCGCGCTGTCCAGCAAGGGCTCAATGTTCGACCCCGGCCCCTGCGTCTACATGGAGAAGATGGCCGGCCGCCCCGAGATCGCCGACCTGCTCGACCTCGACCGGCCTCTCTCTGACACCGTCAAGCTGATCGCCGAGCGCAAGGGCCAGGCGATCGGCGACGTGATCGTCGTCGTGCTCGACCGTCCCCGTCATGAGGATGTCATCCGCGAGATCCGCGAGGCAGGCGCCCGCGTGCGCCTGATCGCCCACGGCGACGTCTCCGCCGCGCTGCTCGCCGTCACCGAGCGCTCGCCCGTCGATCTGCTGTGGGGGATCGGGGGCACGCCCGAGGGCGTCATCTCCGCCGCCGCCATCAAGTGCCTGGGTGGGCAGCTGCTCGGCCGGCTCTGGCCCCGCAACGATGAGGAGCGCACCGCCGCGCTGGAGGCTGGCTATGACCTCGAGCGCGTGCTCACCCGCGACGATCTTGTCGCGGGTGACGACGTCTTCTTCTCCGCCACCGGCATCACCGACGGCGACGTCCTGCAGGGAGTTCGCTATCCGAGCGCCGGCGGCGCCACCACCGAATCGCTCGTCACACGTTCGCGCTCCGGGACCGTGCGGCGCGTGCGCGCAACCCACGATCGCGCCAAGCTGCGCGCCCTCGACGCCGACGGTCGCTTCGGCTAGCGCTTGGTCGCTCCGCGGCATCCGCAGAGCGCCCCTATCCGAGCGGGGCGTTCTCTCGGCTTGCCTCATCGGAGCCATCCGCCGGTCCGCTGAAGCGCCCAACCCGCGACTCTGCCAGGTCCAGCCGGGACAGCGAGCGCAGGAAGCCGTTGGTCACGAACAGGTGCAGACGCGCCTGAGTGGCGTTGTACACGCGCTGTCCCAGCCGTGAGGCGATCGCCGGGTGGAAGTTGGCGACCTCGACCTCGACATGCAGAGATGCCTCGCCCGCGCTGGTGTCAGGACCGCGGCGCACGTCGATCTGCAGGTGACCGTGCCCGCCGTGCCCGCTCCTTGCCACCAGCAGGCCGCGCTTGATTCGCCAGCGCACCACCGCATGGCTGTCGTCCATCCGATACTCGGGCGCCTCGAACGTGAGCAGCTTCAGGGGACGCCCGAGCAGCACAACCGAGCGCTCGGACTCGCTGTAGAGCACCCGCACTAGCCCGAGCGTCACCCGTGTGATGAAGCGCCAGTAGGTGCGCGCCAGACGCTCCAGGTTCATCGGCGTCCACAGCTCATCCAGCTCGGGCTCGGGAAGCGTCATGTCGGCGGCCTGCACCGAGCGCATCGCGCCGCTCGCCCGGTCTTCGGCGGTGCGGTCCTGGAGGTTTGAGATTGTCGCGATCCTCGGCCTGCGGCCCATTCCCCAAGGCTATCTGCGTGTAAAGGGCCTGTTGGGAATTGTCGATGAGGCCGCGTGTTGTCCTTCAGTGGTGATATCAACCGTCTGTGAGGGACGTGTTCGACGAGCCGCCACAAGGGACTGTGGCTGAACGCCTGGCACGGGCTGCCCGCGCCGCCCAGCAACTCTGCGATGCGTTGTGGGAGACGCTGCACGAGGAGCTGCGCAATCCCGACTCAGAGCGAGTCAGGGAGCTGTCCGCACGGCTCGCCGAGGTGTCCTCAACAGTTGCTCTGCTCGCCGCCTCAGCACCCCGGTCTGCCTCAGTGGACGGGTCTTTCGCCGAGCCCCAGCCCGCCGGCGCGCCCCGGCCCGCCGAGGCCGCAGCGTCTCGACTCGTCGAGGCGGCAGCGTCTCGGTCCACCGAGGACACCGCGCCAAGCGTCGAGACGCCGGAGTCAGGCCCTTCCGTGGTTGAGCGCCGTACTCCGCCTGAGCCCTCCTCCAAGCCCGATCCGCCGACTCCGGATTCCCGCACGGTCCCCGATCTGCGTCTCGCGCCCCATCCACCCTCCGCCGCAGAGCCTCGCCGCGTAGAGCCCGCAGGCGTCGAGCCGGTGGGCGTCGAGCCGGTACGTGTCGAGCCCGAGCGTGTCGGGCCGTCCCATGAGCGGCGCTCGGCGAGCGAGCCGCGTCCATTCGAGCGCTCCACCACATCTGAGCTGCCATCCACACAGCGACTGCCACCAGAGCCCGAATCGCCGGTCCCCCACCAGCCAATCCCCACCCGTGCCGGGGACTACACGTTCACCAAGCTGGTCGACGAGCATCGCTCACCCTCCTCGGTCGAGCCCGTCGAGCATGCAAGCGCCGAGATCGAGATCAGAGACGTCCGCCGCGAAGAGGGCCCGTCCGCCTGGGTCTCCTCTGTTGGGCGGCTGCTC
>DATHPT010000333.1:0-8247 GCA_035483615.1 Solirubrobacteraceae bacterium
ACCCGATGGCCCCGATGTGAGCGCCGGCTCAAGGCATCGCGGTGGCGCCTGCCGTAGGGCGCCACCGCGATCCCCCGGGCGGTGAGACGAACTGACAGTTTCCCCGCAGCTTCCTCTCGGAAACCTTTGATTCACCCGAAACCTTTGATTCACCCGGTGGCCCCTTTAGATTTCACCATCGGCTTGGGCCGGCTTCACCATTGGAGCGGCTGGAGCGACTGTCTCTATCTGCGGTCGACCAGCCCCAGCATCAGCGTCTCGTAGGGGCCGGCGCTCGCCACGTCGTGGCGGTCCGTGAGCTTCGCTATGACCTCACCCAGGCTGTCGAGCTCCGAATCGCCGATCAATCGTTGCGCGCGTCCTGTCCCCAACGGCGCTATGTGCAGCTCGAGCTCGCGCGGCTCGACGCTTACGCCGATGCTCAGGTGATCGCTGCTCATAGCTCCCGGGGCGTGGGCTGCAACCGCGTCTGCGAGCAGTTGCGCGTCGGAGATGCGATCGGTTGAGAAATGGGCGCGTGCGGCCAGCGTGCTGACCAGGCGTGGGAGCACATTGCGTGCCAGATCGATGGGCGCGATGCTCACCGCGGCGGCGGTGCTGGAGTCGGCCAGGGCGAACGTCGGAAAGTCCAGTGTTTCCTGCGGTAGAGGGGCCGGAGCGCGGATACCCGGCGCCGAGAACTTCATCCGGGCTTCGGTGCCTCCACCTGAGGTCTCCTCGAACTCAACCTGCTGAGCGAGCGTTCTGATCACGTGCAGGCCGATCCCCAGGGTGGCGGTTCCGGTGCCGTCGGGTTGCGAGTGGATCCCGTGGCCGCGATCGCGAACCGCGACGCTGAGCTCGCTCTGGGCTACGCGGACCTCGACCTCGAGCGGTCCCTGCTCGCCGTCATAGGCGTGCAGCACCACGTTGTTACAGGCCTCGGTGACCGCAGTCCTGACGTCGTTCAGGTCGCCGCTGTCGAGACCGACCGCCTCCGCCACCCCGGAGAGCATCTCCCGGACCAGCACTACGTTCTCCGGCGTATTGGCTAGATCGAGGCGAACGTTTGGTAGGGGCTCATCCATCTGGCTAGGGCGATCCGCGCAGAGATCGCGAACGAATCTTGTTCGCCTCCAAGGCGCATGTGTGCGTGGGGAAGGACGATACCGACCTCGCGGCGGCGCTATGGGGCTTCGCAGGCGTCGCGTGTCAGGGCCCGCAGTTGATCGAGCGAGCGGCGCAAAAGACGCGAGACCTGCATCTGGGAGATACCGATGCGTGTGGCGATCTCAGTCTGAGTGAGATCCTCGACGAAGCGCATGTGCAGCATCGCCCGCTCCCGTCCAGGGATGTGCTTGAGCGCCGCTACGAGGGTGGCGTCGAGCTCGACGAGCTCATAGCGCTCGTCCTCGTGGCCCATCGAGTCACCGAAGCTCGTCGCCTCGTCCTCGGCGCCGGGACGCGGGGCATCCAATGAGAGGGCTTCGTATGCCTGAGTCGCCTGCAGAGCGTCGATCACCTGCTCGGCGTCGAGCTCCAGGTACACCGCCAGTTGGTTGACGGTCGGGGCATGGCCGTGTTCGTTTGTGAGGGTCTCCTGAGCGTCGCGCACCTTCAATGCGCGCTCCTGGTCACCGCGAGGCACATGAATCGACCAGCCGCAATCGCGGAAGTAACGCCGCATCTCGCCAAGGATCGTGGGCACCGCAAACGACGGGAACGAATGACCCCGCGCGGGATCGAAGCGGTCAAGGGCCTTCAGCAGGCCAACCGATGCGACCTGCAACAGATCCTCGAACGGCTCAGAGGAGCGATCGTAGCGTCGTGCAAGGCTGCGGGTGAGCGGCATGAACCGCTGTACCAGGGCCTCCCGGGCGCCAGGATCGGCCTGCTGCTGCCAACGTACGAACAGCTGATCCAAGTCCTCACGGATCCCTTGGTCCAGGTGCAGACTGGGCGTGGTGGGCGTGGCTGTTGCGACTGGCACCATCTCAATCTCCTCCGTCGACTCGTTGGCTATAGCGGTTTCCGCGACCCGGCTCGGGCTCTGCGGAGGGCTCTACCCCCATATTCGAGGATCCATGCGCCCAATTCTGCGATCTGCACGTTTGTCCGACTGAAGGGGTTCACAGTCAAATGCAGCGATGTGGTCCTGGGTCGTGGCTGTCGGCTGGCCAGTGGCCAGGGCCGGCCCGCGGCCAAGCGCTCCTCTGGGCCGGAGCTCCAAGGTGGGCGCATCGGACCAGCCCCCAAAATGTGCGCATGCCGTGACATACTGCGGGTAGGTCGGATAAACGATGCCTCGTTCACTATGGAATGGCACGATTGCCTTTGGACTGGTGCGCGTGCCGGTGAAGCTCCACTCGGCCACGGAGTCCAAGCGGATACCCCTGCGCGAGCGTCACGCGACAGATGGCGCCGCGATCGAACACAGGCGGATATGCGCCAAGGAGGATCGCGAGATTCCCTACAGCGAGATCGTCAAGGGCTTCGAAGTGAGCTCCGGGTCTTTCGTGGTGCTCTCCAAGGAGGAGATCGCAGCCGCAGACGGCTCGGGCGCGCATGTCGTGGAGATCGAGCACTTCGTCAACGGGGAGCAGATCGATCCTGTGTACTACGAGCGGGCCTACTACCTCAGCCCGGGCAAGTTCGGGGACGAGTCCTATCGCATGCTGCACGCCGCCCTGAAGCGCTCGGGACGCGTGGGAATCGGACGCTTCGTCTTCCACAACAAAGCGCATCTCGTAGCCGTGCGAGCGCTCGAGGATGTGATCGCCATGCACACGATGCGCTTCGCCGATGAGATCGTGCCTGAAAGCGAATTCGAGATCGTCACCCCCCAAAAGGATCCGAGCAAGCTGGAGGTGGACACAGCACAGCTCCTTGTCAGCCAGCTCGATTCGAGCTTTGAGCCGGACGCCTACAACGACACCTATCGGGAAGCCGTGATGCAGCTGATCGAGCGAAAGGCACGGGGGGAGGCGATCGAGGCGCCCGAGAGCCAGCAGGTGGCCCCGACCGGTGACCTGCTGAGCGCGCTGCGAGCGAGCCTGGAGCAACACGATGGCGCTCGTCGTCCGGGAGCAGACGGATCGCCAGATGGATCGCACTCCTCGGGGCGGGTCGTCGGCAAGCGCAGTCGCACACGAGGTGGCCACTGATGGCGCGCCCGTTGTGGTCCGGCTCGTTGAGCTTCGGGCTCGTCAACGTCCCGGTCGTGTTGTACAGCGCGGTGCGCGACCGTAGCGTGCGCTTCAACCAGCTGCACGAGCCCGATGGCTCACCGATCGAGACTCGTCGCATGTGCGCCCACGAGCAGCGCGAGGTGCCCTGGGAGGAGATCGCCAAGGGCTATGAGCTCGACGATGGTCGCTGGGTGCTGCTGAGCGACGCCGATCTCGACTCCGCCGCGCCGAGAAAGAGCCACACGATCGACATCGAGTCGTTCGTGGAGGAGCGGGAGATCGATCCTCTCTACCTCGACCGTCCCTACCTGCTTGTGGCCGAGAGCGAGAGCGCTGCCCGCGCCTACGCGCTGCTGGGCGAGGCGATGCGTCGCTCGGGCAAGGTTGCGCTGGGGCGTTTTGTGCTGCGAGCCAAGGAGCACCTGGTGAGCATTCGCCCCCGCGGGGAAATGTTGACGCTGACCACGATGCGCTTTCATGACGAGGTGCGCGTGAGCGCCGAGATCGCCGACGAGATAGACGCCGCCGCCACTCCGACTCACGAGCAGATCGAGAACGCGATGGCGATCATCGAGGAGCTTGAGGTTCAGTTCGACCCAACGCGCTATCGAGACGAGCACCGCGCTCACCTGGAGCGGATCATCAAGCGCAAGCAGAAGGGGCAGAAGATCTCGGTGCCCGTGGCCGATGAGTCGAAGCCGCCCGCCCCGACCGCTCCCGACCTGATGGGCGCGCTGGAGCAGAGTCTCGCCCGAATCCGGGGAGAGAACGCCAGCAAGAAGAAGGGCAAGAAGACTCGCACGAGCGAGAGAGACGCCGATCGAAGCGGTTCGGGCAGCCCTCGCGCTTAGCGCCGGTCGTTCGCGGCGGTTTCCAGGAGCTGCGCGATGAGCGCCACGAAGTCGCCATAGAGGCGGGTGTTGATCTCCTCCGGCTGGTTCAGCGCCTCGACGGCGAGGCCGATGCCGAGCGCGCGCATGATCAACGCGAGATCGGCGGGCGGAAGCGGCAGGGAAGAGTGCGTCTCGGTTTGGCGATCGTCGATGCGACGCTCGATCTCCATACGTAGAGCAGCCATACGCCGACCCAGCTGCTTGCCCAGCCGCGGGTTTCGTGCCGCGTGGATCATGAACTCCAGATGCAGGAGGAACGTGGCTCGGTCCTCGGTGAAACGCTGCATCCACTGGTCCGCGGCGGCGCGGGCACGCTCTGCGAACGAGCCTTCGATCTCGATCGCACGGGCCACCTCATCGACGCGCTGTGTCATATAACGCTCGAACACCGCCAGGAACAGCTCCTCCTTGCCGGCGAAATTTGAGTAGACAGCGCCATGAGAGTAGCCCGCCTCCTCGGCGATCTCCTCGATGGTCGCGGCCTGAAAGCCCTGTCTTGCGAAGACCTCGGCGGCAGCCTGCAGCAGTCGCCCCCGAGTCTGGGCCTGCCGCTCGGCTCGCGTCAGTCGGGTGCCGGGCATGTCGATCCTGGACAGGGCATTGCCGGATGATGACACCAATTCAGATTATGAGTATCATCTGGTTTCCGGGTGACGGTCTCGAGGGCTCAGGCAGCGGGCGTCGGGCTTTTGAGCTGACTGCTCTCGCGTCGTGCGGGACAAGGAAAGGATCGAAGAGGATGAGCGACACCATCGAGCGCTTGCTGAGCGAGCAATCCCACTACTACCGCGAACGGGCGGGCGAGTACGACGACTGGTGGTTGCGCCGAGGGCGCTATGACCACGGTCCTGAGAGCAATGGCCGGTGGTTTGCCGACGCCGCCGAAGCGCAGGCGGTCCTGGACCGATTCGCTCCCACAGGCGAGGTGCTGGAGCTCGCATGTGGCACGGGCCTGTGGACCGAGCGTCTGGTCGACCACGCTGATCGGGTGACGGCCGTGGACGGCTCGGCTGAGATGCTCGAGCTCTGCCGAGCCAGGGTGCATGGTCACAACGTCAGGCACATCGAGGCGGACCTGTTCGCCTGGGAGCCTGACCGTAGCTATGACGTGTGCTTCTTCAGCTTCTGGCTCTCACATGTCCCTGAGGAGCGCTTCGAGGCGTTCTGGGAGAAGTTGAAACGTGCCCTGGCGCCGGGCGGACGAGTGTTCTTCATCGACAGCTCCCGCCACGATCTGGCCTCAGCGGTCGATCATGAGCTTCCAGATCCTGACGATCCGACGATGCTGCGGCGGCTGGCCGACGGGAGCGAGTACCGCATCGTCAAGCGCTTCTATGAGCTCGAGCCGCTGCGGCGCCGCCTTGCCGAGCTTGGCTGGAGGATCGAGCTTGGCTCCACGTCCAGCTTCTTCATCTATGGACAGGGGCAGCTCGCGTGAACGATGACGCCCGCGTGAGCAATGACACAAGCCGTCTCGGAATGCCTGTGGGCCGCCATGACATGATCATCCACTCACGATGAAGAGCTTCAAGAGCTGGGATCAGACAGAGATCGTCTACCAGGAATGGGGAGGCCCGGGCGACTCCCCGCCCGTCGTGCTCCACCACGGCTTCGTTGTGGACGCCAACTCCAACTGGGTTGCCACGGGCGTGGTCGACGCGCTGCTGGCCGCCGGGCGCAGAGTGCTCGCTCCCGACGCCAGAGGCCACGGTCGCTCCGAGAAGCCGCATGACCCGGCGCGCTACGGCGAGCAGCGTATGGCGCGCGACCTCGCCGTCCTGCTGGAGGTCACCGGCGAGCCGCAGATAGACCTCGTCGGCTACTCGATGGGAGCGATCGTCTCGCTGATCTTCGCCAGCGGCGAGGAGCGTGTGCGACGGCTCGTCGTGGGCGGTGTCGGCTCGGGCGTGATCGAGTGCGGTGGCGTCGACAGACGGGCGGTTCCCAACGACGCGATCATCGCTGCGCTGAGCGTTGAGGATCCCGCCACGATCGCGTTGCCGGAGGCAGCGGCTTTCCGGACGCTGGCGGATGCTCTGGATGCGGATCGCAGCGCCCTGGCGGCGCAGGCGTCGTCGATCTATCGGGGCCAGATCGCGCTCGATCGCATCTCGGCCCAGACGCTCGTCCTGGCAGGGGAGAGCGATCCGCTTGCGATCAGGCCCGAGGTTCTGAGCAAGGCGATCCCGGATGCCACGCTGTTGATCCTCTCGGGCGATCACATCGGGGCGCTCGCCGATCCCCGCTTCAAGCAGTCCATCGTCGACTTTCTTGCCTCAAGCGCCTGAATGAGCATCTGGGAGGTGCTCGCGATCGCTCTCGCCGGGCTCGCGGCGGGGACGATCAACACTGTCGTCGGCAGCGGAACCCTCATCACCTTTCCCGTCCTGCTGGCCTTTGGCTACGCGCCGGTCACCGCGAACGTCTCGAACACGATCGGCCTGGTTCCCGGCTCGGTCTCCGGGGCGGTGGGCTACAGGCGTGAGCTGACAGGACAGCGTGAGCGCGCGCTGCGACTGGGCAGCGCCTCGGTCCTGGGTGGCATCACCGGGGCTGCTCTGTTGCTGGTCCTGCCGGCCTCGGCGTTCGAGGCGATCGTGCCCGTCTTCATCGCGATCGCGCTTGTCCTGATAATCCTGCAGCCGCGTCTGAACAGCGCGCTCGCCAAGCACACCGGCGACCTTGGCCGCCGAGGACAGGCGCTCACGCTGCTTGCGATCTATGCGACGGGCGTCTACGGAGGCTACTTCGGCGCCGCTCAGGGGATTCTGCTGTTGGGGATCCTCGGCCTGGCATTGACACAGGACCTGCATCGCACTAACGCACTGAAGAACGTGCTCGCCGGTCTCGTCAACGGGGTGGCCGGGGTGTACTTCATATTGGTTGCGCATGTTGAGTGGGGGCCGGCTGCGATCATCGCGGTCAGCTCGATTCTGGGCGCTCAGATCGGTGCGCGCTACGGGCGTCGACTTCCCGCCACGGCGCTGCGGGGCCTGATCATCGTGGTCGGGGTCACCGCGATTGTCCGCTTGTTGGCCGGTTGAGTCGACGGCGGGTCGCCGGGCGCTCGTCAGAGCTTCGGCAGTACCCCTTCGGAGAGTTGCTTCGGCGTGGCGCCCGGGCCAGGTCTCACCTTCAGCTCGGCGCTCTGGATGACCTCGCCGCAGTGGCTGCAGTGCATCTCTGGGTTGGCGTCGTGACCGCAGGTCGTATGGATCGGCACACGTGGGGGGCCGCCGGCAGGCGCAGCGTACTCGTCGCCCCACTTCAACAGGGCGACGATCACCGGGTTGAGATCAAGGCCCTTGCGCGTGGGTACGTACTCGTAGGACTCGGGGTGCTCGCTATAGAGCTTGCGCCGTAGCAATCCGTGATCGACGAGCATCTCCAAGCGGTCGGTGAGGATGTTCGAGGCAACGCCCGTATTGCGCTTGATCTCAACAAAGCGCCGGCGACCGAGCATCACCTCGCGCATGATCAGCAGCGTCCAGCGCTCACCGACGATCGACAGCGCACCGGCGATCGAGCAGTTCTGATCGGTGAAAGGACGGTAGGGCACGAACGGATCATACCCCACCTGGTTGCATTTTGAAAGTGGCCTGTGCTAGCGTGGCGACACTTACTTGCGAAATGCAACCAGCCGGGAGGCTTCAGATGCAAAGGCGATGGAAGGTCCTGACGTTGGTGTCGGTCGGGGTGTTCATGGTGAGCCTGGATCTGTTCATCGTCAACGTCGCGTTTCCAAAGATCGAGGCCAACTTCCATGGCTCGAGCATCTCCTCCGTGTCGTGGGTACTGAACGCCTATGCGATCGTGCTCGCCGCCCTGATGGTCTCCGCGGGTCGCCTGGCCGATCGGCATGGGCGCAGGCGCGCGTTTCTGGCGGGCCTGCTGGTGTTCGTCGTGGGCTCGGCGCTCTGCGGAGCGGCCCCGTCCGTTGATGCCCTTGTCGGAGCTCGCGTGATCCAGGCGGTGGGTGCGGCTCTGCTGTTGCCTACCTCGCTGGCATTGCTACTGCCTGAGTTCGAGCCGGCTGAGCGACCGGCCGCGATCGGAGTATGGGCCGCGATCGGCGGCCTTGCCGCGGCTGCCGGTCCGCCGATCGGCGGCCTCTTGGTTCAAGTGAGCTGGCGGCTCGTGTTCCTCGTCAACGTGCCCGTCGGGCTGATCGCGATTGCCTACGGGCT